>NZ_CDRRUH010000012.1:0-60798 GCF_977045365.1 Fusicatenibacter sp. | reverse complement strand
TCATAGACTTACCTCCATGTAGTGGTATCAAAAGTTGAGACTCAACCTTTGATACTCGTATTAGAAATATAGTCTATTGTCACACACTTTTCCTTTACAGTCGAGGTACGGACTATCTACCGTTTACCATTTATCCCCAAATGTATTATTAACGCCCAAAATAAAAACATCAGAATCCTGTTTTATCCAGAATCCTGATGCTTTCCTTCACCCTAACGCAGATACACCTTATATTCATGATGCGGAATTTGTTCCTCTTTTGGCGGAAGCTTCATATAATCCCCATAGTGACACCGTAAAAATTCATCATACCCAACCGGAACTTTTACCTTTAGATTTTCAAAATCCATATAAAGATAATCATCAAACCATTTCTTTTCATACAAAGTCAGTCCTGAATCCCATGTCATCTCTGCAATGTACCGGCTCTCATCTATATCATACAGATTTTTGAACGCTTCCAATTGATCCAGGAAATACTTTGATCCTCTGATCTTAGCATACAATCTTACAAAATACTTGATCACCGATCTGTACCATTTATGATACGTTGACCTGGTATAGTGATCATCAATGCTCCATAATGTGATTCGAAACAAATTGCTTTTTTTCTTTTTGACTCTTTTCATTACCTGTTCCGCATTCGTTCCAGCACCATCGATTGGATAAATGTCAATAAAAATACCGGAATCATATCCCTGAACATTGTCATATACTGCCTGATAATCCATATTATTTAATCTTGCAATATTGTAAGGATATTTTTCCTCACTTTCTCTGGTAAGTAATTTGTAAGGGCTCATTTCCTTTTGATGCTTTGTGCAATAATCGCAAAATTTTTCATAATCGTTCCGCAGCATAACAACATCAAAATCATCATCCCAGGGAATAAAACCTTTATGCCGAACTACTCCAATCAAAGAACCATATGCCACATAATAATTAACATGAATCTCATCACAGATCTCTATCAATTTTTTCACAATATCCAGTGTAACCTGATGAATCTGCTCAATATTTAATTCTTCTCTGCTCTCACTTGACATCATCTTGCAATTCCCTTCTGATCCATTATTTTTTCAGCAATTTCGATAATATGTTTCTGCTTTTATATCCTGCAATCGCAAGGACTCCGCCCAATAAAACAATAAATAAAACTCTGAGTTTAACATGCGAATATAAGAGTGAGCTTACAATCGCCAGAAGCACAAACACAATTGCCGGTCCCCATATAAAATAAACATTAAATGGAATTTGTTTCTCCTCTTCTTTGGAAACACGATACATCAGATAATAATGTATCATTGCATAAGCAATATAGCAGGCAAGCGTAGTATAACCTGCAGCAACCATTCCATATATGGCAATAAAATATTTATTCAGGATAATATTCAATACTGCAATCACACATGATGCAAGCATAATAGATTTTGTCTTTTCATAATAAAAAGTAACCGTACTGATCAGGCTGTACATCATGATAAAATAAACACTCATGCAGACCGGCGGAACAACCCAGATTGCGCTTGCATATTTTTCGCCTCCAAGTAAATAGATAAACTCCGGTGCGAATAAGGTGAAGAAAAAGCAGATAATTCCTGTTATCACCAAAATGATCTGCGCCAGTTTTCCAACCTCTTTTTCTTTTCCCTCACTTATTTTCTGATATGCCCACGGTGTAAAGGAACTTTCAATCGCAGTTGTGATAATATTAAGTACCATCGCAATCTGGTATGCAACTGTATAGATTGCTGTTTGAGCACTTCCGCACATCTTGTTGATCATCAGCCGGTCTGCCTGATTCAATACCTGCTGAGATAAATAATGCGGAATCAGCGGCAAATTATAATTCAGCGCATATTTCCATGCACTTGTCCATACCAGTCTGCGGCCTTTGTGCATAATTTTGTAATATACAACGGAATATATCACCACATGCACCAATGCCATGGTATAAATTCTGGCATAGGCCTTACTCTCCGGAAACAGATAAATAGCAAAAACACTTCCAAATGTACTTAAAATGGTGGAAGCAAGTGTAAATCCAACAATATTTTTATACTCATATTCAAATCTGTTTCTTACTGTCCAAAATGACATTGCCTGGGAAAAAATAAGGTCAATAAACATAACAACCGTCACAGCGGTATTCATTCCCAGCATATTGCTGAATGGTTTCCTGAAAATCAGAAAAATAAAAAGGCTTGTCAAAACCAATACCGTTGTAAGAAAAAGCATGGATGACGTATACGCATTCCTCTCTTTTTCATATTTGATCATAGCCTTATTATAGACACCTGTTGCAAGCTGAAAGGTTAAAATTACGGTCAAAATACTTAACCACGAACTGTAAACGCTTACCAGACCGTATTCTTCCGTCGACATCATTCGCGTAAAAATAGGCGTCGTAATAAAGGCAATCCCTTTTTGTACAACGCTGCAAAAAACAAACCACATTGACGCTTTGGCCGGTAGTGGAATTTTTCTATACATATCTAATATATTATTGATTTTTCCAAGTTGTTTTTTCATTTTCATTTCATCCTTACATGATTTATCCATTAAATCTTCTTATCGAAAAGCGGGCAGCGAACATATTTTTCCCGCTGCCCGTCTTTTTAAAATCAGATCAATAAGAATATGTTATTCTTCTTTTCCATTCATAGCTGTCGCAAAAATATTAATTTTGTTTTTCCCTAACAGGAAAATAGCGATCAGTAAGAAAAACACCCAATTAAAGGTAATGTTATACAGAATTCCCTCAAACATAAAGGTAAGCATAAGAACAACATATCGTTTATCAAGTTTGAATGTTCTAACAGCATTCTTAATGTACCAATAATAGTAAACCACAAATCCAATATATCCATACGACCACAGCTGATTTACATAGTCACATTCAATTGACCATTTTTCAAGATCCGGATAAAAATTCATAAGTACAGATTGTGGATATCCCGAACATCCTGGACCATAACCAAACAAATTGGATAACAGATCATTTTTCCGTGTAACAGCCGGAATCGAGGTTAAATAATAAAGATGCGTATTTGCACTTCCCTCTGTTTTGACACGCTCTTTCAAATTCAGCAGATCACTGATCTCAATCACTTTTTCTACAATTGCATTTCCGTATTTAACAATAACAACAAAAAGAACGCCCGTTCCTAAAAGTCCAAAAACAAGTTTCTTCGATGTAAGTCGCATTCTCCTTCTGTTTTTCGCCAGCATAAACTGTAATATCACACATACCATCAAGCCAAGCATAAGTGTTCGGCTTCCTGAAACGAAGCCCAGAATAAGAAATGCTCCTTTTAAATACATATTGTTACTATATATATATCCAAAGGTAACTAACGGAGCTAAATTTCCAGCATTCCAGCACATTCCACTGACTTTTAATCTGCCAAACTGATACTGTGTCGTATATTCTCCCATCATATGAAGAATGTCTTTAAACACCAAACTGTTTAAATCCATACCAAGCATATCAAAAAGAAACTGTGCATATCCCCATATCATCTGAATAACTGCCGAAATATAAACTCCTTTTATATAATATACGAGATACCCTATTCTGTTTTTCGAATCAAAAAATATGTAAACTATGATCAAAAAACATAACTGTATAAAACTTGTTACAATACCATTCTTCCATTGCGCTGGCATTCTTAATGCACAAATCACATAGGAAATCACCCACGTTATAACTACTGCCGTAAAAGCTTTCTCACGGTTTCTTAAAACTTTGATTCTTCCCTGCCAGATCCATTCACCTAATGCCATGCATCCCAGCAATAAAATGCCCCATACATACATTGTTGAAAACACATTTATAATCAGCATAGGAGCCAATATTCCAAATATATACAGAGCCCTGCTATATAACTTTTTTTCTTTAATCATATCATTTGTTTTCTTTTCTTATTCTATTATCCAGGTTTTCTACATTAAATTCAAAAGAACTTTACACCGAATTGAAATACTTGTTCTGCCAAATTTTTCTTTTGTATACGGTTTTGCCAATACTCTTAATCGTTTTATAAAACTCTTATCCATTTCTGAAATAAGCTGATATTCCTTCTTCTGATCTGCACTCATTTCGTTTCCCAGAGCCTTCAAAACTGCTCGTGCATACTCAGCCGTTGAATAATTTTCTTTACAGCGAATCAAATGCATTTTATCCTTAATCCATTTTCTTACTTTTATCTTCTTATGGCTGTATCCTAAAACATTATCACCATGCTGACGATATAATACAAACGGATTTTTTTCAAAATATATCTCTCCTGTTATCAGCGCCACATTCATGGCCATGATATCATGCATACGAATTTCCGAAATTTCTATCATTCGCATTTTCTGCATAAGCGCCCAGTTAAAAAACATTGTGCATCCTGGAACATTGTTGTAGAACATGGATTTGACATCATCCTGAATCGGTTGTTTTAATGCAGAGGGAAGTATAACGTTCAGATTTGCATCTGTTACCTGATAGTCCGAACACCACAGAATTGGCTGTTCGGTATCTCCGATCTGCTTTACTGCCGTTGCTATTTTTTTCGGCAGCCATACATCGTCCTGATCACAGAAAGCATAATAATCAGCTTTTGGGCAGTTTCTGATTGCAAGTAAAAAGCTTCTTGCTGATCCCGCATTTTCTCCTGCATCTATTTTAATTTCAACATGGTTTTTCTTTCCATATTCTTCCAAAATCTGTATGGTATCATCCTTTGACCCGTCATCCCGTACGTACAAAAAGATATCCATATCTTCTGCAGACTGAAATATACTGTCAAGCTGCTGACATACATACTTTTTTCCATTATATGTTGATAATATTATACAAACTCTCATTTTACATAACTCCAGTTCTATTATCCTTCACATTTTTCCAAGAATCACTTTCACTATAAAAAGAACTCTAAGTGTACTGCTGTTAAAGTATACCATCTTCGAATTCAGCAGTTTTATTTTTGTCGATAGATTTCCATTTGCTGCCTTACATATTTTGAATCATTTTCCATATAAAATCTTTTTCTCGACGATTTACCTGCTTCATATAATACACTTTTTCATCTTTGGTTTTTGCATTATACAGCGTTTTTCCGTGATTACAAAGCTATTATATTCTTCCATTAACGGTTTCAGCATCATAAGCTGCTCATAATGTCCCCCGGATGAAGCCAAATTCTCTTAAATGCCACACATGCTTAATTCCGTATTTTTTATTAATCAGTGCTCCTAATCCATCTCGGTTAGAATTTGTATGAATCAAATCAATAGAACTTAAATCCACTTCGTTCTCGATTACCTTAAGTGCTCTATGATTTCGCAAAGCACACCGAACCGCATAATAAGGTCTCAATAACCATTTAGCTATCCTGCGTACTGTTGTGCTCCCTTTTGCTATCACAATCGGTTCATGTCCCGCAATACAGCAATTTAACCCATTACTTTTGCAAAAATCCGATATTATCCCCTCGTGATTAACTACAACTGTATAATCCACATCGTAATTTTCATGTATTATCCTTATCATATCCAACATGGATTTAGGTGCTCCGCCACGCTCATCTTTACCGGCAATCATTAATATCTTCATCGCTACTCCTACTTCAGATTATAGCCTATTAAATAGAACTTTAATGCTATATGTGAGATTCAATCCTTTGTTAAAGAAGTTTACATTTTCCTTATTTAGTAAAAACAGTTTATTCTTTATTGAAGTTCTGTATCCTAGAACAATTTCCGTTAACCGCTTATAATCAGGCAACATTTTTTCTGAATACCCACTATACAATTCTCTCAATTGCTTTTCTATTTTGTACTCTGTCAAGTATTGTTTAACCTGTTTCATATAGGCTGGAATGCTTCTACCAAGTCCTACTGTATTTCCTCCATGCTGGCGATATTGCATATGAGCATGCGGATCAACAACAACATTCCCACCTAATGCAATACATATCTTTAAAATCCAAGTATCATGCATCAACATATAATTAGGCTTGTATGAGGTTACGGCATCCAACAGTGCCCTATTAAATACCCCTGTGCACCCCGCAAAATCCGACATTATAAATCGTGTTTTTAGTGTTCTATTTTTATTTAATTCATGAACAGCAATTGGGTGTAATTCTTCATCCACAAGATTTTGACCGCAATAATACAAATTTGGCACATCCTGATCAAATTTATCTAATTTGTCAACTGCAACCGTCAGCTTATCTAAATTCCAAACGTCATCCTGATCTGAAAATGCAATATAATCCGATTTCTTTTGTTTAGCCTTTAGCATCAAATCAAAAAAGCCATGTGCAACATTCAGATGCTCGCCTGTATACCATTCTAATTTTCCATTTTCTCTATATCGATTTAATATTGTCACCGTTGAATCAGATGACCCATCATCTCGTACCAAAATATCCACACTTACATTCTTCTGCTGAAGTATGCTATTAAGTTGTTCCTCAAGATATTTTTCCCCGTTATAAGTGGCCATTATGACAAGAATTTTTTTCATCCATCCATCCTCAATACAATCCATCTACCAGTTTTTCAAGTTCTTCATTAAACTTTGCATTGTTACTGCTCATACCATGTCCCATGCCAGCAACAATCTGATCATAGTTCGTTATAATATCTCCCAATGTTTCAATATCTTCTACCGGGATAATCGTTCCCATTCTCTGAGCCACGTTTCTCGCAAACTCCACCTGATGATCGTTCACATGCTCATTGAACTGATGCTGACGCGGCACAACAATAGGAGTCTTACCTATCTGTAGTGGCATGATAAAACTTGCCGGGCCACCGTGAGTGATTACAATACGGGCGTCAGCCACATTTTTCACCATTTGCTGATATGGAATCATCTTACTCCACTGACAGTATTTCGGCTCGTATGTACTAAAACCAGTCTGGATAATTACATCTTCGTTTATAACACCGTCTTTCTTTAATTCATCTATTTTCTGAATCAGCCGATTAAATGGCTGCTCATGTGTTCCTACCGTCACAAAAATCATTTTCTCGTCCCCTACTTAGAATATGCTTCCAAGATTAACCGCCTTTGGATAAACTTTTTTCTGCTCTTCCCACTGCACAACAAACTTGTCCACAATGGGGTAAACCATCTTTCCTGTCATTGTCGATTTATCAATTCGATCAAAAACCTCAATATAGACCAACTTTGCGCCCATCATTTTACCAATATAAAAAAACGGGACCGCAACTGCTGCACCGCAGGAAATAATCAAGTCTGGCTTTTCCTTATGTAACACATTCCATGCAATCTTGGTATTCTTAATAAGAGCCTTTAGACTCCGGTTTGTCGGATAATAACAAGGATACATTTTTTCACCTTCGAGCAGGCTTCTTGCATCCTCCTTATCAAATGTAACCCAAAAATGATTCTTATCTTTCCAAAACGGCTTTAACATATAAAGGTGGGTTAAATGACCGCCAGATGAACCCACCAAGCAAACTTTTATATTTTTATTATCTTTCATCTGACTTGCTCCTCTAATTGTCTTAAAATTTAAAAGTGTCTTTCAGTCCCAGCCACTTCTGGTCCTTATCACTCAGATTCAGTGCAGTGCCATCTTTCAGCGTGTAGCCCTCTGCACTTGCACTGCCCTTGTACTCGCCCTTCAACTCCGGCCACTCAATGCCGATTTCCGGATCGTTCCAAGCCATGCCACCCTCGTCATTCGGATGCCAAAAGTCATTAACCTTGTAGCAGAACTCTGCCTCGTCACTTAGGACAAGGAAGCCATGTGCAAATCCTTCCGGAATAAGAAACTGCTTCTTATTCTCGGCCGATAGGGTCACGCCATACCACCTGCCATAGGTCTCAGAATGACTTCTGAGATCAACTGCGACATCAAACACAGTACCGCGCACGGCGCGCACCAGCTTGCACTGCGGATACTGTTTCTGGAAGTGCAGGCCACGCAACACACCCTTTGTAGACATAGACTGGTTATCCTGTACGAAGTGGACGTCGATGCCAGCATCCTTCATATCTTTTTCGTTGTAGGTTTCCATGAAATAGCCACGGGCATCACCGTGAATAGCAGGCTCAATCACGCAAAGACCTTCGATGCCGCCTACATTTTTCTCAACTTTAATCTGTCCCATTTTCTCGATCTCCACTTACTTCTCGATCTCTTTCAAGTAACGGCTCAGCGCATCCTGCCAAGTCGGAAGCGGAGTAAATCCTGCTTCCACCAGCTTGCTCTTATCTAAGCGGCTGTTGAACGGACGAGCCGCCTTGCTCAGACCGTACTCTGCCGTGGTCACCGGCAGGACTTCCGTCTTATATCCAGCCTGACGATAGATTTCTTTCGTGAAATCGTACCAGCTGATATAGCCGCCCTCGTTGGTTGCATGATAATAACCATATTTTTCGGTTTCATTCATATCAACGAGCAGTCGAGCCAAATCGTATGTATAGGTCGGTGTGCCGATCTGGTCATTGACCACACGGATAGTGTCATGTGTCTTTCCGACATTCAGCATAGTCTTGATAAAGTTCTTACCATTCAGCCCAAACACCCAAGCAATGCGGACGATGAAATACTTCTCCAGTGTCTGGCTGACTGCCAACTCACCTTCCAGCTTTGTCTGACCGTATACATTCAAAGGCTTATAATCCTTGCAATCTGGCTGCTCTCATTCACCGCTTCTTCTCTTCCTAAATCCTTATTTCGCCAATCTTTACAAACTTACTTTTATTTTACCACACTGTTTTCTCACCCGCAACATATCTGCCGTTTTTATAGTATAGTTAAATGTATTTTTTTCAGATTAGACTTTTTTTACATGGAACCCTTCTGTCCTAATACAATCAGTACGGTTTTGAACAAAATTTTGATATCCAGCATAAACGACCATTCTGCAATATACTGGGTATCCAGTCTTACAACCTCCTCGAAGTCTGTAATATCACTTCGTCCGCTTACCTGCCACATACCGGTAAGACCTGGTTTAACAGCCAGACGGGCTCTGTGGTGCAGTTCGTATTTTTCCCACTCGTCTACTGTCGGCGGACGGGTTCCGATGAGGCTCATATCACCTTTTAATACATTGAAGAACTGCGGGAACTCATCCAGTGAAGTTTTGCGGATGAAATTTCCAATTCCCTTGCCAGGGCCCTTTTCGCTGCCGATAACACGCGGATCGTTCTCCATTTTGAACATCAGACCGTCGCTGACACGGTTCTGTTTCATCAGTTCTTTTTTCCGTTCCTCAGCATCCATGTACATACTGCGGAATTTGTAGATTTTGAATTTTCTTCCGTTCTTTCCAACACGGTACTGTGAAAAGAAGATCGGACCCGGCGATTTGATATAGATTGCAGGAGCAACAAACAAAAAGATGATTCCTGTCAGGATACATCCTACGAGACCGCCGCAGATATCCATGATTCGTTTCAGAACAAGTTCACCGGCACTTGCCATGTTGATGCATGTAGTGATGACTGTGTAGTTACCCATGCGTTCTACGGTCTGGTTTTTGCCCTGCATCTCGTTGACATCTGCAATTTTTACATGAATCGTGATTCCCATTTCCGTGAAAGCATCAAAAACTTTCTGTGGAATCTCTCTGCCTTCCGGCAGAACAATCAGTACCTCGTCAAACCACTCGCGGCAGACATACTCGGCTGCGTTTGCGAGGCTGGAAACGACTGGCACGCCGTGGATTTTGCGTCCGGTTCTGTCCTGATCTACGAGGACAACGCCGGTCGGGCGGACACCGATATAATCGAAGTCAAGCATGCTTTTTACAACAGACTGTGACTGTTTTTCGGTTGTAATAATCAAAAGGGAACGGCCACTGTGTTCTCCGCTGCCGCGTTTTTTCAGGAACATTTTCCAACCGACACGCATCAGATAAGAAATGATTCCATAGATGACACCAGTTAAAATAATGGTTGCTCTGGAAAACTGATCTCCCTCCCGAATCAGGAACAGATAAAATACACCAAGTACAATGATGTATATCATATTTTTGACTGTTTTTCCAATTTCAGCCAGATAACCGCGCTTCATGACGTTCTTGAACGAATCGTCGAAGAACATGATCATCACCTGAATCAGCGCAAATACAATGGCTTCGTTTCGATAAATCGTGTTTCCATATGGATTCAGACTGTGATGTCTCAGAAAATAACCCATAATAAAAGCAAGCTGAAGGCAGATGATATCAAGGACCATAAAATCCAGGTGCTTCAGCCAGCCTGTAGATGATTTTTTATACATACCTTTCTCCCCTGTCGTACTTCTCTTTTCTCCTAAGATCGTAACAGAAATTTCTTTCGCATAGTTTTTCTATTTTCTTTTATTACCACTCTTGTCAAAACTCATGTCTGTCTTATCGGATTCTACGCAACCGTGACATTTCTGCGCCGAATTTAGAAGCTGATTTTTCTTTATCCTGAGTATTTTATCTCATCTCTACTTATTTGTAAAGATGTGGACAGCTTTTTGGACATACTTTTTTCACATTTTTGTAAAATATTTCATTTTCTATTACTTCATCAGGTCCAATATTTGCAGCGTTTTCATTTTTTTCTCAACATACCGATGCAGGTAAACACGCAGCAGTCTTTCGAGTTCATCGAGAATCTCTTCATTCACTGTAAACCCATACAGCTTCTCCAGCGGCGCCGCAATGATATAGCGGCATGCCAGCACGGTGCCCGGCTGCAGCGGCCATGGATCTTTGATTGTCTTTCCGCAGTTTTGGCAGTAGATGGCGCTGTCGCGCAGGGAGAAAACGGTCAGATTCTCTTTCGTGCCGCACTCCATGCAGGAGAACATCTGCGGTGCTTCTCCGCTGATCGTGATCGTCCGCAGTTCGAAGATACACCGGATCAGGCGCAGGTCCTGTTTTCCGCGGCGGATGGCGTTCATCGTCACGTACAGTAGGTTCAGCATCTGGGTTTCATCGTTTCCTTCCTGACCGAAATATTCGGCCAGTTCCAGAAAATAAAAACCGTAATAAACACCAGGCTGCATCTGCGCCAGGTCGAGGAAGTATTCTTTGATGTTCGCACCAGAGAGGGTGTAGCTGTCGCGGCCTTCGTAGACCTGAAACTCGCCGAAGACGAACGGATTGGAAACGGCCATCAGCGGGCTTTTCATGCGGCGGGCGCCGCGCGCGAAGGCAGTGATTTTGCCGAGCTCCCGGGTCAGGATCACGACGCGCTTGTCATACTCTCCGACCGGGGAGGCGGATAATACCATTCCGCTTACATTGATTGGTTCTCGCATGTTTCTTCCTTATTATAATGCAATATTAGAAATCGAGTTTCTTTTTATCATATCCGAAGTTCTTCACAAGAAAATCGCTGTCGCGCCAGTCTTTTTTGACTTTGACCCAGAGCTTCAGGTTGACTTTCTGCTCCAGCATCTGCTCCAGCTCATACCGCGCGTTGCTTCCGATCTTCTTGAGCATCGCGCCCTGTTTTCCGATGATGATGCCCTTGTGGGAATCACGCTCGCAGATGATGGTCGCGTCGATATCAACGATTTTTCCGTTCGGGCGGTCTTTCATCTGGTCGATCACAACGGCGATGCCATGCGGAATCTCTTCGTTTAAGGCGTACAGTGCTTTCTCGCGGATGATCTCAGCCACGATCTGGCGCATCGGCTGATCGGTGATGGTGTCCTCATCGTAGAACTGCGGGCCGTACGGCAGGTATTTGAAGATGCTCGGAATGATGTCATCGGTATTCTGATGGCGGAGTGCCGAGCACGGAATGATCTCGGCAAACTGGAACAGCTTGCGGTACGTATCGATGAATTCCAGGATTTTGTCTTTCTCCACGGTATCGGTCTTGTTGATAATGAGGATGACCGGCGCCTTGACTTTCTCCAGGATCTCTGCGATATGGCGCTCTCCTGCTCCGATGAAGTTGCTCGGCTCTACGAGCCAGAGAATCACATCGACTTCTTTTAACGTTTTCTCGGCTACATCGACCATGTACTCGCCGAGCTTATTTTTCGCCTTGTGGATACCCGGTGTGTCGAGGAACACGATCTGTCCCTCGTCACACGTATAAACGGTCTGGATGCGGTTGCGGGTGGTCTGCGGTTTCTTGGATGTGATCGCAATCTTCTGTCCGATCAGGTGGTTCATCAACGTGGATTTTCCCACGTTCGGACGGCCGATCAGGGCTACAAAGCCGGATTTATAGTTTGCATTGTTTTCCATTGCTGTTTTGTTCTCCTCATTTATAAGTTCTCTACGTTCTTGAACAGTTCTTTCTCTTTCTGAATGGCTGCTTCGCTTCCGACAACGCAGATATTGTTCTGTTTTAAGGCTGCATCTACAAGGTCTGCCAGTGCATGAATATCATCCAGGGTTGCATCGAGGATCTGGTCTCTCTCCTGCTGGAAATCGGCTTCGGTGATGCCGTTGAACCATGCGCTCTCGGAGGTCTGGCCTTTTGCGGACGGGTTCATCGGGACGTCGAGTTCGCTGATCGTTCCGATGATGTATTTGGTCATCTGGCGCTCTTCTGCTTCGAAATTGCGCACGTAATCGCCGATACCGCGGTATACTTCAAGGGTTCTTCCGACGTTCGGGTCACGGTAGGAAGAAATGCACGCGTTTCCGCCTCTTCCGAAAGCTCCGCCGCAGCCGTAAGCGCCGCCTTTGACACGGATGTTGATCCACAGATAGTCATAGCTCAGCATGACACGCAGGATGCGCAGGGCTCCTGTGTAGTCGTAGCCTTCGCGCTCGAAGTTTCCACAGAGTGCCACGTACTGTACCTGGCCGGAGGTCTGGAAGGCTTCGTTTTTCTGTTCAAAGTCATACACAATGCTGCCCGGCTCCACTTCGTCGGTGTACAGATTCTCTTTGAATGCTGCGATTTTTTCTTCCAGCGGCGCGTAGCCTGTCTCGTCTGCGGTATAGGAGACGGTCAGGTTCTCTTTGCGGAAGATGTATTTCATCAGGGTCTGCAGATTTTTAATCAGTTCTGCTTTTTTCTCATCGAAGTTCTCGTCCAGATCTTTTAAGAGCTGGTAGAAGCCGATGCCTGCGATGCGGTCCTGGAAATTGCTCATCGGGGAGTAATAGGAAGCTGCACGCATCACAGCCGTTGCATTTCCGGCGGAGGACAGACGGTTCTGCAGGCCGGATTTCATGCTGGAGATGATCTCGTGAAGACGTTTTTCATCGTCCAGGCAGGAGGTGTTCAGGATCTCCTCGATCATTTTCATGACGAAATCCAGTTTGTCGTACAGGAATTTCGCGCGGATGCCGAACATTCTGCGGCAGTCGTCATCATTTTCCGGAATGCGGAATACCTGCAGTCCGCAGTTGATGCCGCCGGTCTGTGCATTGATCTCGTTGAACAGTTCGCCGTAGGTGTAGTGTTCGGTGTCCACATAGCCGAGAACGGATTTCAAGACACCCATGTACGGGATCAGATCGTTCGGCACATTTTTCGTATCAAACAGCAGGCTTAAGTAACCGATGCCGTTCGTGAATACGTTGTGATGAAGCACAGTCGTTCCATCGACTTCATGCTCGTCATTGTAAAGTTTGATAGACTCACGTTTGATATCGCTTCGCTTCAGGAGCGGAATCGTCTCGAGTGCTTCCTCGCTCTCCTCTTCTTCCTGATATGCTGCCAGCTCTTTGGTGTCAGCAATGATTTTCTCGATCTCTTCTTTTGACAGGCTCTCTTTGTATTTCTGCAGTTTTTCTGCGGTCTTTGCATCATTTTCTGCGGCAAGACCGGTCTTCGGAACGAGGGTCACGATGGAGGCATGGGTGTTGTCCAGCAGATACGTCTGGATCAGGTTTTCGAAATAGCCTTCTTTTGCCAGTTTTTTCAGCTCATCGTAGATCGCAAGCTGCTGCAGGTAGGCGAACGGTTTGTTCTCGTCGTACAGCCAGCTGTCGAAGACGTCAATGCCGTACATCAGGCCCTTCGGGAAGCTGGAGAAGTCCGCCTCACGGAAACGGAATTCGAAATAGTTGATGCCTGCCTCGAGGGCTTTCTGATCCATGCCGTTTTTCACGATATCCTCGAGGGTGCCGCGGATTATGGACAGGAATTTTTCTTTCTCGTTTTCATCGGCGTTTTTGGCTACGATGGAGAAGAATGGCTGTAAGATGCCGTCTTCGTAGGAGCCGTAAACGTCTTTTCCAATGTGTGCGTCGAGGAGCGCCTGTTTGACCGGAGCTCCCGGGGCATCGAGAAGTGCATACTCCAGAACGGAAAATGCCACGTTTAATTTTACATCCAGACCGCTGCCGATGACCATGTTGTAGGACAGATACGCATTGTTTTCGAGCGGATCGCCGTCAAGTACCGGGTACTCGTGTACAATGTCGAGGGTCTCTGCAAATGGTTTCTGGTACGGAATTTCGGACTTCACTTCTTTTGCATCAAAATGGGACAGATATTTTTCATCCATCCATGCCAGTTTTTCTTCCATGTCCATGTTTCCGTACAGGTAGATGTAGCTGTTGGACGGATGGTAATAGGTCTGATGGAATTTCAGGAAGTTTTCGTAGGTCAGATCCGGGATGCAGGACGGATCTCCGCCGGATTCTACGCCGTACGGGGTGTCCGGGAACAGGGTATTGAAGGTTTCACGCTCCAGGACATCGTCTGCGGAGGAGAAGGCTCCTTTCATTTCGTTGTATACCACACCGTTGTAGGTCAGCGGGCCGTCTTCGCTTTCCAGATGGTAGCTCCAGCCTTCCTGGCGGAAGATTTCGTCGTGTTTGTAAATGTTCGGATAGAATACGGCGTCCATGTAGACGTGCATCAGGTTCTGGAAGTCGGCGTCGTTGGTGCTGGCTACCGGGTACATGGTTTTATCCGGGTAGGTCATAGCATTTAAGAAGGTGTTCAGGGATCCTTTGACAAGTTCTACGAAGGGATCCTTTAACGGGAATTCGCGGGAGCCGCAGAGGACGCTGTGCTCCAGGATGTGGGCTACGCCGGTGCTGTCGGCCGGCGGGGTACGGAACGCGATGTTGAAGACTTTGTTGTCATCTTCGGTTTCGAGAAGAAGCACGCGGGCACCGCTCTTGTTGTGGCGGAGGAGATAGCCGTGTGCATGGATATCGTCAATCTGCTGTTCCTGCAGCAGGGTGTAGGCTTTGCAATGTTCTGCGTTCATATTTCTGATGTCCTTTCTTGTTTTTCTTTATTATTTCCGGTTTTATGCAGTCAAAAACGGACCGCAGTGCCCGTTTGCTGGGATTTTCTGCGGCCCTGTCGGTTTTATTCTTCGTTGTCGGTTTCTGCTGCGGTGTTCTCTGTCTCGTCGACGTGTTCTTTTACTTCGTCGTTTGCAGCGTTGTTCTGTGCATTTTTCTGTGCCTGTGCTGCAGCGGCCTGTGCCATCATTGCCTCAAGGTTCGGTCGGACGCTCTGTGCCTGGGCTCCCATGATTCTCTGGAGCTGTTCTCTGGTCAACAGAAGGTTGAAGCCGGACGGGTTGATGACGAAGCCTTTTGCCTGTTTCATCAGGTACGGCAGAAGGTGCTGGAACGGGATGGCTGCCAGACGGAGTTTTGCCTGCGGATCCGGACGGAATTTCTGGAATTCACCGATATCGGAAAACAGCGGCTGGAAGATGTCTTCGTTCTGGTTTTTGATGTACGGGATGCGCACGTCTGGTCCCGGGTTGGCCGGATCGAATTCGCCCTGTACCTGGGAGATGTCGATGGCAAGGATGAATTTGCTTCGCATCAGGTTGACAAGCATTTCTTCTTCGAGTTCACGCAGGTGCTGCATGCGCTCGGCATCGTCTCTTCTCTGGTTTGGTTTTCTGAGTTCCTGCAGAAAGTATACGACTGTGAGCTGTACGCCCGGGTTCAGAACCGGGAGGTGCTGTTTGTTCATTTTCTCCATGTCTGGTTTCGGGAAGATCTGCTCGAGCTCGATGCGGCGGGTCTGGTCGCCTTCGTGGAAGATGACCATGTTGACGCCTTCGGCGTAGAGGCCCATATAGAAGTTCGGCATCTGCTTGCGCAGGACTTTTACGGTGAGCAGCGGGGTGTTCTTTTCTACATAGGATTTTGCAAACTCCTTGGCTGCTTCTTCTTCGGTAAACATGTATACCTGATCATCAAAGGTTTCCGGATCGCACTCTACGTATGGGAGTTTTGTGATCTGGGAAAAGGTCACATAGATGATTTCCATGCTCTGGAATTTCTTCATGGTGAAGCTGTTGTCTACTGTCATTTGTGGTTGAGTCCTTTCTTCGCTCTTAGAGGACGGTTTATCCTCAAAATATCTATGTGGTATTATATCATACTTTTGATGGGTTGCCAAAGGTTTATTGCTTCAGCTCGCCATTTTTGCGTTCGGATAGATTTTTTCCATCCGGCTGTCCGGAAAACGTTCATCAATGAGCTGCTCTATGGCGTTTGCTGCTGACTCATTGTGGGCACGCTGGTCGTAGCGGGTGAGGGCCAGGGTGGAGACGAGGATGTTGGCGAGCATGAAGATGATCAGTATCCAGGTGATGATGGGACCCTGTTTCAGGGGGATTTTTTCGATCCATTTGGAGAACAGAGGGTAGAGTTTTTTCAGCCATACGACAGCGGCAATTCCCCAGAAGAAGCAGTACAGGAGGTTGATGCGGCCTCCGAGGTTGAAGGGGATGTCGCTGTAGTCCCAGAAAACTTTTCCGAAGACGATTTCGGTGAAGACGCTGCAGAGGTATTCGTAGGCGCCGCCGAGGAAGGTTCCGAAGGCGAATAAAAAGCCGTCGGAGCGGTTTCTGTAATTATAGAGGAACCAGGTGGCGAGGGCGATGGCGAGGCCCCAGACGATGCTGAACGGGCCCCAGACAAGGCTGCTGCGGCTCATCCAGACGCCGGCGGTGATGCGGCAGAAGATGGTCTCGACGATGTCTCCTAAGAAGGCGCCGACGATGAACAGAAGGACGATTTTATAAAAGCTGCATCCCTCGGCAAATACTTTCGATTTTTCTTTCTGCTTCGGAATCGGCTGCACCGACGGGTAGGCGCGCTCGACACGGGCTTCCAGGCAGCGGTACAGACGAACCGAAAGGCGTTTGGTGAAAGCGTCGATCTGATCGTTCATCGCGGTGATGCGCGGCATCTTTTTGGTGATGTGGCGCAGAACGGCGTAGGAACCGACGGCATCGACGGCAAGAATTCCGAACAGGATCCACAGCGTGATATGCATCACGCCGGTTGGCGCCAGATGGAGGAGGGTAAGGCCGAGTGCGTTGCCGAATTTCAGGGCAAGAACACCAAGGATTCCCCATAGTACGGAATACTGGAGGCAGATGTAGCCGTCCATGTTCCATTTTTTATTAGAATAATCCCACCATTTGCCGTGGCCAATACGCTCCAGGACGTGGCCGGCGATCCATTCGGCGGCGGTAGCGATGATCATACAGCCGAGGAACAGGAATACGGGGCTGGACTGCAGCTCGTACAGGTAGCGTGTCATAGCAACGGCTGTGATTCCGTAGATGGCACACAATGGGCCGTTTAAGAATCCTCGGTTTACCATATGTTTCTTTCGAACGGCTGCTACTGCTGTTTCCAGAAGCCAGCCAAGGAAAGCGTAGAGGAAGAACAGACCGAGGTAGTCGTAGATTGTGTAGTTCATCGGGATCTCCTTTTCGTTCTCATTTTTCTATTGTTTATAAAAATACTTCTTCTTTTTATACACTATTTGCAGCCTGCTATTCTGCTATTATATCATAGCTTTTATACAAAGAAAGCAGTTTAAAAGAAGTTTATGCTTCCTTTTTTAAGAAAAGAAGCCACACCCTTTTGGGGCATGGCCTCTTTCTTTGCTCAGGCGGCGGCAATACGTACCGCCCGAAGGTTTATGTTACAGGTTCGGAGTAATCTGAACGAAAGAATTACTCTTCTGCGCCGTACAGTTTTACAAGTTTGTTCAGGTAAGTGTAACGGTCTTTTGCTTCCTGCTCGTTCTTGCCGAACAGTCTTTCTGCTTTCGCCGGGTTTGCACGTTTCAGAGAGTTGTAACGTACCTCGCCGTTCAGGAATTCCTGATAATCTCCTGACGGAGCCTTGGAATCCAGTGTGAATGCGCTCTTGCCTTCTGCAGCGAGTGCCGGGTTGAAGCGGAAGCAATGCCAGTATCCGGTCTGAACAGCGAGCTGCTCCTCGGTCTGTGCTTTGCTCATACCTTTCTTGATACCATGGTTGATACATGGAGCGTAAGCGATAATGAGGGATGGTCCCGGATATGCCTCAGCCTCTGCGATTGCTTTGACTGCCTGATTGTAATCAGCGCCCATAGCGATCTGTGCTACGTATACATAGCCATAGCTCATTGCGATGCTTGCCATATCTTTCTTCTTGGTCTCTTTACCACCTGCTGCGAACTGTGCTACTGCACCAGTCGGAGTAGCTTTGGAGGACTGTCCGCCTGTGTTGGAGTAAACCTCGGTATCGAATACCATTACGTTGATATCTTTTCCGCTGGCAAGTACGTGGTCTACGCCGCCGAATCCGATATCGTAAGCCCATCCGTCACCACCGAAGATCCACTGGGATTTCTTAGCGAGGAAGTCTTTGTTCTTAACGATGTCTCTGCAAACGTCGCAGTCAGCGTCTTTGATTGCTTCTACAAGTTTCTCGGTTGCAGTTCCGTTGGTAGCGCCGCAGTCAAAGGTATCCAGATACTCTTTACATGCTGCTTTTACTTCTTCCGGAGCTTTCTCGGAGTTCATAACATCCTCAACTTTGGCTTTCAGGCCGCCGCGGATTGCTTTCTGAGCGAGAAGCATACCATAACCGAACTCTGCGTTGTCCTCGAACAGGGAGTTGGACCATGCCGGACCCTGTCCTTTCTCGTTTACAGTGTAAGGAGTGGACGGTGAGGAGTTACCCCAGATAGAGGAGCATCCTGTTGCGTTTGCGATGTACATTCTGTCACCAAACAGCTGGGTGATCAGTTTTGCGTAAGGAGTCTCGCCGCAGCCTGCGCATGCGCCGGAGAACTCAAGCAGCGGTTTCTTGAACTGGCTGCCCTTTACGGTATTCTCTTTGAATTTTGCTACAACGTCTGTCTTCTCTGGAAGAGCTGCTGCATAATCGAAGTATTTCTGCTCTGCTTCGTGTGCTGCAAGGCTTTCCATAGCCAGTGCTTTCACACCCTTCTTGCCCGGACATACGTTTGCACAGGAACCACATCCGGTACAGTCAAGCTGGGAAATAGCCATTGTGAAGGTGTAGTCCGGCATACCGGTCATCGGCATGGTCTGGATGCCTTCCGGAGCTGCTGCTGCTTCTTCTGCGGTCATGGCAACCGGACGGATAACAGCGTGCGGGCAGACGAAGGAACATCTGTTACACTGGATACAGTTTTCCGGATTCCATACAGGTACGTTTACGGCGATACCACGTTTCTCGTATGCGGATGTGCCGGACGGAGTTGTTCCGTCTACGTAGTCTGCAAATGCGGATACAGGCAGGTTGTTTCCTTCCTGGGAAGTTACTTTTGCCTGGATGGTATTTACGAATTTAACAGCGTCAGCGCGGCCGCTCTCTGCATGAGTTGTGGTCAGACCTTCGTCTTCTGCATTTTTCCAGCTTTCCGGAACTGCAACTTCTTTGATCTGTTTTGCACCCTCATCGATAGCTGCCCAGTTCTTTGCTACGACATCATCACCTTTACGGCCATAGGTAGCTTTTGCTGCTGCTTTCATGAGTTCGATGGCTTTTTCTTCCGGAATGATCTTCGCAAGCTTGAAGAATGCAGACTGAAGAATGGTGTTGATACGGGTCGGTCCCATGCCGGTCTCAATACCGATCTTAACACCGTCGATCACATAGAATTTGATGTTATGGTTTGCGATGAATGCTTTTACCTGACCTGGCAGATGCTCTTCAAGGCCTGCTTCATCCCATGGACAGTTCAGAAGGAAGGTTCCTCCGTCAACCAGCTCTTCTACCATGTGATATTTGTTCACATAGGAAGGATTGTGACATGCCACGAAGTTTGCTTTGTGGATCAGGTATGTAGATTTGATCGGTTTCTTTCCGAAACGCAGGTGAGACATGGTTACACCGCCGGACTTTTTGGAGTCATAGTCGAAGTAAGCCTGTGCGTACATGTCTGTGTTGTCACCGATGATCTTGATGGAGTTCTTGTTTGCACCTACGGTACCGTCTGCGCCAAGTCCCCAGAATTTGCAGTTGATGGTTCCTTCCGGAGTTGTTACCAGAGGAGCGCCAACCGGCAGAGACAGATTGGTAACATCGTCTACGATACCAATGGTAAATCTCTGTTTCTCTGTATTTTCATATACAGCAACGATCTGAGCCGGTGTGGTGTCCTTGGAACCAAGTCCGTAACGACCTGTGAATACCGGTGTGCTCTCGAATTTGCTGCCTTTTAATGCTGCTACTACGTCCAGGTACAGAGGCTCGCCAAGAGATCCCGGCTCTTTTGTTCTGTCCAGAACGGAAATCTGTTTTACAGTCTCCGGAATTGCATTGATGAGTGCTTCTGCGGAGAACGGACGGTACAGACGTACCTTTACAACGCCGACTTTCTTGCCTGCTGCTACGAGGTAATCGATGGTCTCCTCGATGGTATCGCAGACAGAACCCATAGCGATGATTACGTGCTCAGCGTCTGCTGCTCCATAATAGTTGAACAGTTTGTAATCGGTTCCGATTTTCTCGTTTACTTTGTCCATGTACTCCTGTACGATTGCCGGAAGAGCATCGTAGTACGGGTTACATGCTTCTCTTGCCTGGAAGAAGATATCCGGGTTCTGTGCGGATCCTCTCTGGCACGGATGGTTCGGGTTCAGGGCGTGTTTACGGAATGCATCTACTGCATCCATATCTACCATGTCTTTCAGATCTTCGTAATCCCATGTCTCGATTTTCTGAATCTCGTGGGAGGTACGGAATCCGTCGAAGAAGTTGATAAATGGAACTTTGCCTTTCAGTGCTGCACAGTGTGCAACCGGTGTCAGGTCCATAACCTCCTGTACGCTGGATTCGCAGAGCATTGCGACTCCGGTCTGACGACAGGCGTAAACGTCTGAATGATCTCCGAAGATGGAAAGTGCGTGGCTTGCAAGGGCACGAGCGGATACGTTGAATACGCCCGGGAGCTGCTCGCCGGCAATTTTATAAAGGTTCGGGATCATCAGAAGAAGTCCCTGGGATGCGGTGTAGGTTGTGGTAAGAGCTCCGGCTGCCAGTGATCCGTGTACTGCACCTGCTGCTCCTGCCTCGGACTGCATCTCTGTTACCTGAACTTCCTGTCCGAAAATGTTCTTTCTTCCCTGGGTTGCCCACTCATCGGTATGCTCCGCCATAACGGATGAAGGGGTAATTGGGTAAATAGCTGCTACGTCGGTATACGCATAAGACGCATGTGCTGCAGCCTGGTTACCATCCATGGTTTTCATCTTTCTAGCCATTTGATTTTATCCTCCTTAAAAAATGATGACCAAAAATTACTTTGGCTTTTCTCAGGTTGGTGTTCTGCCGGGTTTCGGTTGCCTCCGCGCTTCGAAAAACCCGGATAAGGGCATGGCAATGCCACTATGTCCAGTGTTTGAATTATAACACCGATTGGGCATTCTGTCCAGATTTTCTGTGGGTGTTCAGGGAAAAATACAAGTTTTTTACAACTTCTGGTAATTCCGCGTCGAATTTCTCGATAAAAAAAGAAGGAACGGCCCGCATATTTTTTCTCTTCTGCGGACAGTTCCTTTGCTTCTTTTATTTCTGATTCTGCGCCTCAATCTGTTCTGCGAGGTCGGTGAGATAAACCCATCTCTCGGTTTTTTCTTCCAGAGCAGCTTCGGTCCTCTCTTTTTCCGCCATCAGTTCGGCGAGCTTTGCAGAGTTGGTGGCGTTTTTGAGCATCTGATCGTCAAGCGATGCAATCTTTTCCTCGAGTGCGGCGATATCGTCATCGATGGTCTCGTACTCGTGCTGTTCTTTGAACGTAAATTTCAGGCGGGTCGGACGGTTCTGCTTCCAGTCATTGTTCTTTGACTTTGCAGGTTCGTCCGCGGACGTTTTGGACGGTGCTGCTTTTGCCGTTTCTTCCGCACTTCCGCCGAAACGGCGTTCTTTTGCTTCGAGGTAATCGGTGTAGCCGCCCTCGTACTGCAGAAGATTTCCGTTTCCGTCGAATTCGAAGATGCGGTCCACGACGTTATCCAGGAAATAGCGGTCGTGGGAAACGGTGATGACGATGCCGACGAATGTGTTCAGGAAATCCTCAAGCACGGTCAGGGTCGGGATATCAACGTTGTTGGACGGCTCGTCGAGGATCAGAACATTGGCGCCGCTCACCAGGACGGATAAGAGATACAGTCTCCGTTTTTCGCCTCCGGAGAGTTTGGAAATCGGGGTGTACTGCATATCCGGTGTGAACAGGAAGCGTTCGAGCATCTGCGATGCGCTGATGCGGCCGTCACGGGTCTGGACATACTCAGCGATATCTTTCACGTAGTCGATCACGCGCTGATTCGTATCCATGTCCGGCTCTTCCTGTGCCAGATAGCCGATGCGGATCGTGTCGCCGATTTCGATGGTTCCCGCATCCGGCAGGACTTCTCCGGTGATCATCCGCAGCATTGTGGATTTTCCGCAGCCGTTCGGGCCAATGATGCCGACACTCTGGTTCCGCAGGAAGATGTATTCGAAATCTTTCATCAGCGTTTTATCGCCGAAGGCTTTGCTGACGTTATGGAATTCAATCGTTTTCTTTCCCATGCGGGTCTCGACAGCATCCATCTCCACGACAGCGTCTGAGGTCGGTGCCGTGCCATTTTTGAGTACTTCGAGACGTTCGAGTCTGGCGCGCTGTTTTGTGCTTCTTGCGCGGCAGCCGCGTTTCGCCCATTCGAGTTCCATGCGCAGGATGCTCTGGCGTTTCCGTTCAGAGGCGAGTTCCATCTCCTCGCGCTCAGCTTTCAGTTCCAGAAAACGGGAATAGTTGGAATCGTAGCTGTACATTTTTCCGTGACTGATTTCGAGGATGCGGTTCGACACTTTATCCAGGAAATAACGGTCATGGGTGACCATAAAGACGGTTCCGCGGTAATTTTTCAGGTAATCCTCGAGCCAGGAGAGCATCGCATTGTCGAGATGGTTTGTCGGCTCGTCGAGGATCAGGACGTCAAAATCGGACGCAAGCACTTTTGCCAGGGCAACCTTGCGGCGCTGGCCGCCCGAGAGGGTGTCGAGTTTTGCATCGTATTCGGTGATACCGAGCTGTACAAGGTTGCTCTGCACCTGCCAGTCCTCCTCATCGCCGGAAAGGGCGTAGGACAGCACGGTGGCATCCTTTGGAAATTCCGGTGTCTGCGGAAGATAGGCCATTTTGAGGTTGTTCTGGCGGATAATCTGGCCGGAATCCGGGGTCTCCTCTCCTGCTGCCATGCGCAGCAGCGTGGATTTTCCGGTTCCGTTGATTCCGACGATGCCGACCTTGTCGCCCTCCTGCAGGCCGAAGGAAGCATCGTCAAAAATCAGTTTATCGCCGAACAGTTTGCTGATGTGTTCGATGTTGATGATATTCATTTGCACAGTTCTGCAACGATCTGGTTGATGACTTTTCCGTCTGCTTTACCTTTCATATCTGCCATAACGGCCTTCATGATGGCACCTTTGTTCTTGGTTGCCAGAACATCTGCGAATTTCTCCTGGATGTAGGCTTTGACTTCGTCTGCACTCATCTGTTTCGGTGCATACTCGCTGATGACGTCATAGCGGAACTGATACTCTGCTTTTAAGTCCTCACGGGATGCCGGGCAGGTATCGATCTGCTCTTTTACGGTCTTCAGCTCTTTTAAGATGACGCGGTCTACCAGCTCCGGTTTGATGTCATCGCGGCAGCCCTCGTCGATGGCTACTTTCTTTGCTGCGGAGATCAGGGAAGAGATGGCCTCTTTTCTCGCTTTGTCTTTGGCTTTCATTGCTGCTATCATATCACTTCTTAAAGTTTCTAATTCCATGGTGTTGTTCCTCCTGTACTAAATTTTGTCCGGTTTCAAGTATAACACTTCTCTTTTTGCTTTTCCAGTCACTTTGTAGAATAGCTCCCTTATTTTTCCCACGGCAGACGGTGTTTCTTTACCTGGATTGCCTGATGCGGGCACATTTCCTGACAGCAGAAACAGCGGATGCACTTTTTATAATCGTAGACCGGCGGATTTCTGCGGCCGTTATCAAAGCGGACGGCTTTCCCTTCCACCGGGCAGCTCTCGACGCAGACGCCGCATTTTTTACATTTTTCTTCTATGATATAGGGGCGGCTCTGGAAGACCCCGAGGATCTCGAGCAGGTCGAGGGCTCCTTTTTTGCGGGCTTTGCGGCGGTCGACGTTGAAGTTTGGATTTCCGTACTTTCTTTTCAGTTCTTCCTCGGATATGGTGCCATCCGCTGTCACGATTTCGATGCGGTCGTCGTGCCACGTTCCAAGGCCGAGCGTTTCCCCGTAGAGATTTGTCGGCACATACGACGGATCGAGGTTCACCAGATGGCAGAACACGGTATCCAGTGCAATCGGATCGGTGGACATAAGAAGAACTCCCATCGAAACCGGGTCGCCGGAAGTCGGACCATTGCCTTCCATTGCTACGATGCCGTCGCAGATATAGAGGCGCGGGGCGACTTTCTGGTTCAGCTCGATCAGCATGTGCGCGAAGCTCTCAGCGTTCGGATACTGCGTGTGGCCGAGTTTTTTGTAGACGCCGCTGATGCAGCCGTACTGGTTCTTGACAGCTCCGGTGATGCGTTCCAGCGCGTGGGTTTTCATTTTGCTGACGCTGATGAGGGCGTCGCAGTCGAGTGCATCTTTCGCAATCATCAGAAATTTGCCATCGGTGGTTTCTACGCGCTCGCTCGTAAGGAAATCCTTCAGCGGAACGTTGTGTTTTTCCAGCACCTCTTTCAGCCCGGCTTCCTTTGCAATGCCCTCCGGGGTGCCAAGGCCGCAGGAATCGCCGCAGGAAATATTCTCATAGCTATTTTCCTGCAAAATCGTGATCAGGGCATCCATGACTTCCGGGTCGGTCACGACGGCGCGTTCGCGTTTTGCGGAGCGGACGAGGTTTGGTTTTAATAAGATATTCTCTTCTTTTCCGATCAGAGATTCCAGGCCGCCAATTGCTTCCAATCCCTTTTGCAGGCTTTCCTTTACGCGCGCCGGCTCATAGTCGGGACAGGCAACCACTGCCACTTTGCTTTTTTCCATATTCACCTCATGTTTTTCTATATTTCAAAAGAAGCTGCGATCCCCTTACCGGTTCTCACAGCTTCTTCGTATATTCACACAGAATATGTTTTTACTTATGCTACTTTGCTTTTTGCAAGCTCAGCCAGTGTTGCAAATCCTTCTGCATCGTTAACTGCCATGTCAGCCAGAACTTTACGGTTCAGCTCAACGCCTGCCAGTTTCAGACCATACATAAATTTGCTGTAGGACAGACCGTTCATTCTTGCTGCTGCGTTGATACGAGCGATCCACAGCTGACGGAACTGACGTTTTTTCTGTTTTCTTCCTGCGTAGGAGCTGGTCAGTGCGCGCATTACGGACTGTTTTGCTACTCTATACTGTTTGCTTCTGGCTCCTCTGTAACCTTTAGCCAGTTTTAATACTCTGTTATGTTTTTTCTTAGCGTTCATGCCGCCTTTAATTCTTGCCATTTCTTATTTTCCTCCTTGATCTGTTGGGCGTAACTCTACCTTGCAAAAATTACATGTAAGGTAAGATTTTCTTCATGTTCTTTACGTTTGTTGCATCAACAGTAGTCTGTTTTCTCAGGTTTCTTTTTCTCTTCTGAGATTTCTTGGTTAAGATATGGCTCTTGTAAGCTTTATTTCTTACTAATTTTCCTGTTCCTGTTGTTTTAAAACGCTTTGCAGCTGCTCTGCTTGTTTTTACCTTTGGCATTTTAATTTCCTCCTTGATATTGATTCAAATGTATTTTAACGTTTAGCCGTCAAAAACATGGTCATGCTTCTGCCTTCCACCTTCGGCGCTTTGTCAACCGTTGCAATATCGGACAGACTCTCTGCAAATTCATCGAGGATGTATTTGCTGCTGTTCATATGTGCCATCTCACGGCCGCGGAAACGAAGTGTTACTTTTACTTTGTCTCCCTTTGTAATGAACTTGCGGGCTGCACCTACTTTGGTATTAAGATCATTGGTGTCAATGTTTGGAGAAAGGCGAACTTCCTTGATTTCAATTGTTTTCTGTTTTTTCTTTGCTTCTTTTTCCTTGCGGGCCAGTTCATATCTGTACTTTCCGTAGTCGATAATTTTGCAAACCGGCGGTTTCGCTGTCGGAGCAATTTTCACAAGATCCAGACCTGCTTCCTGTGCTTTCAGGTACGCATCTCTGGCAGACATAATTCCAAGCTGTTCTCCGTTCTGACCGATCAGACGAATTTCTCTGTCTCTGATCTGCTCATTAATCATTAATTCGCTAATTGTAGTGCACCTCCATCATTATAAAAGACTGTGTTCCCGCTTTTGCGGTGTAACGAAATCAAACTCGGCTCACCGGACCGGATTTGACTGATAACGCAAGAAAAGTGGATAGACAGACTATCCACTTAACATTGTACATAAATCTCTACACAAAGAGAACTTAAGATCAATATTGGACCGTAGTCGCGTGTTTGCGCTAGGGTGAGAGTGGATACTCTACTTTCTTTTTCTCAGACTATTGCAGTATAGCACTCTCCCATCCTGTTGTCAATACTGATTTTCGCATTTTTTCGTATTTATCTCCCGCAGCCACAGCGGAAGGAGCTGCACTCGGTTTCCTGGCAGCTGCATGCGCTGTCTCCGGCGATATGGATGTCTCCGGCTTCGCATTTACAGTTGTCGTTAAAGGTACAGTTCTGCGCCTTGCAGTCGACACCGATTTTCGTACAGCCGCAGCCGGTAGAGTTGAACATCGTGCCCTCACCGCGCTCCTTGAAGCTCTCGCAGCACGTTTCCATGGAGCTTTTGGCTTCGCTTCCGCCTACGCGGATATCTCCTTTGGAACAGAGCTCGTTCTGGTTGTAAACACAGGTCATAGCGGAACAACTTAATGCTGGCATAATAAATTACCTCCTGAAATTTAGTTTTCTGCGGTTTCGCCCGCATAGAAACCATTATTTCCAAGAGGTAATTTTTTATGCTTTATTATTTATTTTCTTTTGTTTCAACAGTAACCGGGCGGTTAACGCGGCCTGCGATTTCTTCTTTGATATCTGCGATAAACTGCTCCAGGCTTCTCTGGCCTTCATCACCTGCAAAACGGCTTCTGACAGATACAAGACCTGCCTCTTCCTCTTTTGCTCCGGCGATCAGCATGTATGGAATCTTCTGTCCCTGTGCCTCACGGATCTTATATCCAATCTTCTCGGAACGGGTATCCATCTCTGCGCGGATGCCTGCCTCGTGAAGGGCGTCCAGAACCTTCTTACCGTAATCTGCGTATTTGTCGGAGATTGGCAGAACCTTTACCTGTACCGGTGCAAGCCAGGTTGGGAATGCACCTGCAAAATGCTCGATCAGGATACCGATGAAACGCTCAACAGAACCGTAAACAACACGGTGGATCATAATCGGACGATGCTTCTCGCCGTCTGCTCCTGTGTATTCCAGCTCGAATCTCTGCGGCAGCTGGAAGTCAAGCTGGATGGTACCGCACTGCCACGTTCTTCCGATGGAGTCTTCCAGATGGAAGTCGATCTTCGGGCCATAGAATGCGCCGTCGCCTTCGTTGACTACATAGTCAAGGCCAAGATCATCGAGTGCGCCGCGGAGACCTTCGGTTGCTACCTCCCAGTCCTCATCGCTTCCCATGCTGTCTTCCGGACGGGTGGACAGCTCTACGTGATATTTGAATCCGAACAGTTTGTAAACCTGGTCAATCAGGTTTGCAACGCCTTTGATTTCGTCTTTGATCTGCTCCGGTGTCATGAAGATATGGGCATCGTCCTGGTTGAAGCAGCGTACACGCATCAGGCCGTGCAGCTGGCCGGATTTCTCATGACGATGTACCAGACCAACCTCTGCCAGACGCAGCGGCAGATCACGGTAGGAACGAGGCTCGGATTTGTAAACGAGAACGCCGCCCGGGCAGTTCATCGGTTTGATTGCATAATCTTCATCGTCGATGACGGTGGTATACATGTTTTCTTTGTAGTGATCCCAATGACCGGAGGTCTCCCACAGGCGACGGTTCAGGATGATCGGTGTGGAGATTTCTACGTATCCTGCTTTTCTGTGGATTTCACGCCAGTAATCCATCAGTGCATTTTTCAGATCCATTCCTTTTGGAAGGAAGAACGGGAATCCCGGGCCGTCCTCACTCATCATAAACAGGCCGAGCTCTTTTCCGAGTTTTCTGTGGTCACGCTTCTTTGCTTCCTCGATCATGTGGAGGTACTCTTCAAGCTCTGCTTTCTTTGTGAATGCAGTTCCGTAGATTCTCTGCAGCATCTTGTTTTTCTCGCTGCCTCTCCAGTATGCGCCTGCAAGGCTGGTCAGTTTGAAGGCTTTGACCGGCTTTGTGCTCATCAGATGAGGGCCTGCGCACAGGTCCGTGAATTCACCCTGGCGATAGAAGCTGATGACTGCGTCTTCCGGCAGATCTTCGATCAGTTCTACTTTATATGGCTCTTCTTTTTCTTTCATGAAAGCGATGGCTTCTGCTCTCGGCAGCTCAAAACGCTCCAGTTTCAGATCCTCTTTTACAATTTTCTTCATTTCTGCTTCGATTTTTTCAAGGTCTTCGCTGGTGAGTGGAGTATCTCTGTCTACATCGTAGTAGAATCCGTCTGCGATGGACGGTCCGATTGCAAGCTTGGTATCCGGGTACAGTCTCTTGATTGCCTGTGCCATGATATGGGATGTGGTGTGACGGAATGCTGCTTTTCCGCCTTCATCGTTGAAGGTCAGAATGGAAAGATTGCAGTCCTTGTCGATGACGGTACGAAGATCTTCTACTTCACCGTTTACTTCACCTGCACAGGCCATTCTTGCAAGGCCTTCGCTGATGTCTGCTGCGATCTCAATGATGGATTTCGGTTCGGAGTACTCTTTGGTACTTCCATCTTTCAGTGTGATGATCATTTGCTTTACCTCTTTCTTTGTATATTTTTCGCAAGCGTGTTTCAGAATTTTTATACTTTTTGCAGCAACAAAAAAGTCCCTTCTGACACGCCTATGCTGTCAAAAGGGACGATGTATTTTCATTCACCGCGGTTCCACCCATTTTGTTTTTTCAAACCACTTCATTTGACGATAACGGAATCACCGGGCCGGATTGGGGCCGCTCAGAGCTGGTCTTCGATCACGTTCCTGTTAAAACCCTTGCACCACAAAACGGGGTTTCTCTCTGTCACATTCGCTGTGATTTACTCGTCTCTTCTACGCTTTGTTTTTTGTGTTCGGTGCTTTTTGGCTCCCGATAGTTTTAGATTATATCACCCAATGCGTGGTTGTCAAGACCTGTATGGGCGGAAAATTTATTTTTCCGGCGATTTTTGTCCTGCTGTCTGCAGAGCAATTTTTTCTTTTGCTTTTTCCGGCATTTCCAGCAGGGAAAACTCGTAAAAGATGCCGTAAATATACGTAATTCCACGGATATCGCCCAGCGCTTTCGGGCGCTCGACAACCGGTCTTTCGTTCTCCTGCTGTAATTCCAGCACTTTCTGATATGCACTCCGGACGGAGCTCCAGACAAGACTTTTGCTTTTTTCTCTGCGGTTGATCCAGAGCTCTTTTGTATAGGTGCCGCTTCTGCCGTATTTCATATGGTAGGAATACGGCAGGCCGGAATACGTATGGAACTCAAAATCCTGATACGCAGTAACACAGTCCCACAGGGCTTCTTCTGTCCGCTCCCTGTGGAGCCGCTGCAGGGCCTGTTCTCTTTTTCGCTGTAAGCTTTCCTGTGTTTCTTTCGTTTCTTCCATCTTGTTTGTCTTCTCCATCCTGTTTTTAATCCACCAGAAATTTATCCAGCTCCGCCGTCACGACCGGATTACGTTTTACCTGCGGATGGTCGATTTTTCTTCCCTTCGCGACAACCATTTCGATCTGGCGCAGAGCGCGGAGGTTTTCGAGCGGATTCTTTGCGGTGACGATGAAGTCCGCGCATTTTCCCGGCTCGATCGTTCCGGTTTTGGCTCCGATTCCTGCCATCTCGGCGGCGCGGGCGGTTGCAGTGTAAAGTGCGAATGTATTGGAAACACCGACATATTTATGGAAATAAAAGAGTTCCCGCCAGAAGTCATACTGGGTAATCCACGGGCATCCGACGTCGTTTCCAAGGACAACGGGGATGTCGTTGGCGATGGCTTTTTTCGCACAGTCGATGATTCCCTCAAATACTACGTTTCCATTGAACTGCTCCACTTCTGTTGCATTGGTGATGGAGCGGTCGAACAGCGCGTATGGGAGTGCTGGTGACAGCGTGGTGCAGAGAAATGCTTTCTTTTCTTTAAACAGGCGGATCATATCCTCGTCCATTTTTGCACCGTGTTCGATGGAATCCACACCGTTTTCCAGCGCCACGCGGACTCCCTGCGGCGATTCGACATGGGCAGCGACCTGATAGCCGAGCACATGGGCTTTGTCGCAGACGGCTTTTACCATCTCCGGTTCCATTTTGAGTTCGCCCGGGACGCCTTTTTCTTTCGCATCGAGCACGCCGCCGGTGATCATCAGCTTGATCAGGTTGACATTCTCGCGTTTTGCCTCCTCCACATGGGCGACGGCCGCGTCGATGCTCTCCGCTGCGATGGCTACGGATCCTGCCATGTGTCCGCCCGGTACGGAGATTCCCTCATTTGCGGCAAGGATTCTCGGGCCTGTCTTTTTTCCGGCTTTAATTTCATCGCGCAGCCGCGTATCGAAAGTTCCAAGCCCTCCGACGGTGCGGATCGTAGTGACACCGCTCAGTAACTCGTCTTTTGCAAATCCTGCCACCATGCGGTAGGCGATAGCGCGGGAAATACCGTTGCTCATCAGGGTTTTGACGAGTTTTGCATTGTCGCGCTGCTTCTTCTGCGGTTTTCCATTGCCCGCGAGGTGGACATGCATGTTGATCAGACCGGGCATGATGTATTTTCCCTGCAGATCTACCTCTGTATAACCGGAAAGTCTCGTCTCTTCCGGGACAATCGCCGTGATGTTTTCTCCCTCCGTCAGAATCGTAAGACCGTTCTGGACCTGCATTTCTTTCGTTCCGTTTAAAATTTTTCCATTTTTGTAGGCATATTTCATACTCGATTCCCTCTTTCTGCCGAACGTATTATGGTTTATTTTAACACGTCAGAGAGGGATTGTGCGACAGAAAAATCGTTTTTCTCTGTTTTTTATTTCTCTTTCATAATTCCCCGTTCTGCCGGATGTGTTCCTGGCAAAACGGGGATCTTATTTTCTAAAAGCGAAATCTCTGTGCGGATGCTTATTTTTCGAGGATTTCCCGCATCTGCTGCATGATTTTCTTTATTTCATAGACTGCTACGCTGTTTACGACTTCAAAATTGATCTGTTTTTCTTTTCCGCCGTATTTTGTTTCATATTCTCTGGCTTTTTCTTCGTCGTGATCTTTGTACCGTGCTTTGCCGATCAGATAAGCATCTGAATTGGCCGTCTCGGGGTAGCCCGGGCCTTTTTCCAGTTCAAACAGCTCTTTCTTTTCTTTTAGATCCTTTTCCAGTCTGCTCAATTTTTCCAGAAACACCTGACAGACTTCAGGATAATGTTCTCTGATGTATATCAGATTTTTGTGCAGACATATTGCGCTTTTTTCCATCAGATGACGCTCTGTTTCGTTCGTCAGATAATCAAACTCTCCCGGCTGTACTTCATCCCCCTGAATGGACCGCGCAAGCTGTTCAGACCAGTACATCTGCCGCGGCATACTGTCCGGGAACATGAAATATGTTGAAAACTCATGATCAATCATCGGCGCCAGACGCAGAATCTTATCGTCTTCACGGCAGACAAATGCGATGTTTTCGTAATGGTAGTTCTGATCGCCTTTCAAAATCGAAACGAGAATCTGCAGTACCAGCTCCTCCGCCATCGCCAGGTGGGTCTGGAAATAGTCGGATTCTAGGATTTCGGTGTAGTCGTAGAACATCTGGCAGTAATTGACGTAGTCATCAATATGGACTTTGTCGTCAGGATATTTTCGAAAGAACTCCAGCAGATTCAGCAGATGTTCTCCTTCCCCGTAAATCATCGGTGAAACTGTTCCATAATCGTAATATTTCTCCACCTCCGCCTCATACCCTTCGCAAAACGCAAGCTGATACTGCGGCGCCGGCATAAAATACGCATCAATCACCCATGACCAGAAAACCTCAGCATAGGCGAACAGCGGTGTAGACAGCGGTTTAGATTTTGTAAGCGGTTTAAAAACAACATCTCCTTCAAAAACCGGAAAATGCTTCTCCCCTTTCACAACCCCTACCGCCTCCGCTTTCAGATTGCCGGTGCGTTTGGCATAAATGTACTTTTTCGGAATGTAGGATGGTTTTTGTGTCATATTTTCACCGCCTTAAAATTTTCTTGAAACCATTGCATCGTTTTTTGATAGAAGATATACGCAATACTGATTCATACTGATTCCCTCTCGTTTCGAATGCTCTGCCAGTGCTCTGTGCAGGCTTCGCGGCATTCTCAGCTTAAATTGTCCGGAATACGCTTCCAGGCTATCCGGCTCAGCGATTTCGATTCCTTCCTCCAAAGCAGCTTCCAGCCATGCCTTTTTGGCATCCACCGCATTTGCTGCTGCGCTTTCTATGGTCTCTCCACAGGTAATACATCCTGGCAGATCTGGATAAGATACTACAAATCCGCCTTCATCCTGATCCTCTACAATTTCCATACGATAGGACATTTTCATATAATCATTCAACGTCTTCATGTTTCTTTTCCTCACTTTCTATCACCTGTCTTACCATTTCTACATACACTTTCTTGATCGGTTCATGTTTTGGTATTGTAATTGGTACGGCGCCTGGTTTTCGAAATGTATAATGACTGCTCCCGCTTTTCGGCGCATTCCGTTCATATCCGTAGCTTTCTAATACTTTTCTCAGCTCATGAAACCGCAGATCCTTTGACACTCCTCAGATCCTCGCAATCAGTTTATCCCATTTTGACATGTCTTATCTCTCCTTTTATTATATTTGGTGTCATATATGGTGTCAATATTTTCTTATTCCTCCTGTAATGCCGCCAGATATCCCAGGATTCTTTCCTTTTGTCTGCCTGGCAGATTGCGGAATCCCTCCAGAATCATTTTTTCTTCTGTATTTACCGCACGCAGTTCAAAATCCACAGCGCTTGGCTCTGTCTCATTCTCCCCCAGAAGTTCATACGGCGTAACCTTCAGCACTTCGCAGATTTTCAGTATTTTATCCGCTGACGGATTGGTGCCCTTTCTTTTCCAGTCGCTGATGGTGCTCTGGGAAATTCCGGTTTCTTCGGAGAATTCTTTCTGCGTCATGCCGTTTCGAAGAATTAATTCAAAAATTTTTTCACTGATCATATTTTATCTCACCCTTTCACTCAGATTTTGTTTGATACCAGGGGCAAAAGGGCAAAAAGCCGATGCAAGCTCGCTTGCAAGAGAATTTTTGATCTTTTGACCCGCCAAAAACATGAGTAAGTAGCCATTTTTCGAAGAAAAATGAGCGGATTACGAATGTTTTTGAAGATTGCGGGAGTGCCAGGCACGTAGCAATCTGGTATCTCAGGCTGTTTTTTACACATTCTGCTCCGCTTCCACTTCCCGATTGATCTCATCCTCGCTGTCAGCCATGGCCTGCAGTGTCATGGTCAGCAGTTTTTCCAGCGTCCAGTCAAGCTGCTCGGCGCCCCGCTCAATGACTTCCCGCGAACATCCAGCCGCAAAGCCTTTGCTCTTATATTTTTTCTTCAGGGATTTCAGTTCCATATCTTTTGTACTCTTTGAAGGCCGCATCAGCGCAGCCGCCCAGATCAGACCTGTCAGTTCATCTGCGGCAAACAGCACTTTTTCCATCTCGTGAACCGGCTCCACATCCAGCGTCACGCTGCACTCGATGGTGATGCCATAGCCGTGTGAAACAACTCCATGAATGATATCCTCCGATACGCCGCCTTCCCGCAACAGCTCCGGTGCTTTCAGGCAGTGCTCAGCCGGATACAGTTCAAAATCAATGTCATGCAGCAGACCGACAATTCCCCAGTGCTCCTCTTCTGCTTCATAGCCGAGTTCTCTCGCATACCATTTCATCACCGCCTCTACCGTAAGCGCATGCTGAATATGGAAGGGATCTTTGTTGTATTTTTTTAATAAGGCAAACGCCTCGTCTCTTGTAATTTCACTCATGATCTGTTTTCTCCTTTTTCTTCCCTGATTTTCCAGAATCTGTGAATCTGAATTGTAATTTCATCCATTATATACCCATATTCATACCGTATCAATAGGTTTATTCAGACTTTTTCCTATCCCCCATACAAAAAACGCTGCTTCACTCCCCCTTTTCGGAAGATGAAGCAGCATTTTTTCTGCAATCGTCTTACAGCAGTTCCGGTTTCATCCGCACATCGAAGCTGATTACCGTTTCTTTTAACTGATACTTCTCCAGCAGCATCGGTCCGCAGCTTGCCGATCCGATTCCCGCCTGGCGGTAGTCAATGCAGAAAACAGTGCTTCCGCACGGCTTAAGCTCATAGTTATGCGCTTTTTCCGTCAGCTCCTCCTGCGTATAAACGGATGCCTGGAAGGAGAACGTTTTCTCTCCCACTGCCGTCAGCACCACGCGGTCATTGGCAAGGCTTGCGTAATCACAGTCATAGTGGCTGCCGTTCTCCTGCGGGCGGATGTAATCCTCCTGCTGTTCTGCCGGTGTGCTGTGGAAAACGCCGTGATAGCTTGCCTGGTGCTTATCCACGTAGCTCTCCACCGGGCCGAGGCCGCAGTAGGTCAGTTTTGCAAACGAATCCGGCAGGAACAGGCGCAGGCCAAAGCGCGGCAGAACCGGGAATACCGGGTCTTTCTTTGCTTCTACATGGACATCGGTCGTTCCGTCGCCGTAAATTGTCCATTTGATCACACCTGCAAGGATCCGCTGCAGAGCCGGAGACGAAATCGAATAGCTCGTCTCGATCTCCACACAGCCGTTTTCTTCTTTTGCCGTTGTCTCATATGCCCGCGTCACGGTGCGGTCATACTGCGCACGCATCCAGGTATTTTTGATATTGCGGTCATTGTCTGTCGGCGCACGCCAGATGTTCAGCTCCATCGGGCGGTCGAGCAGATTCTGGTTGGCATAGCACATTTCCTCGAACAGGCCGGTGAACTTATTATAGGTATAGCTGAACTGTTCCGTCGATACCGTCAGGTAATGATCGTCCTCTTTCCAGCCAAACGAAGCCGTTCCCTCCGGGCGCTTCATCATCTCTTTTGCCTTCTGGTTCTGATTGTCTTTCGTTTTCACCGGAACTTCTTCAAATCCCAGTTCGAACTGCTCCGGCAGCACCTCAGTGGCCTGTTTCTGATACCAGGTAACCTTCAGCGCACATTTTCCCTGCTCCGGCACGGAAATGGCAAGCGGAATCGTCTTCTCACAGCCTGCCGCAAGCTCCAGCAGTGCTTCATCTGTAATCTTGCCGCTCTCCGTCACTTCGCCGTCCACAAGCACCTCATAGCCGAGCACAGCGTAATCTTTCAGATTCACAAAATTCATATAGTTTTTGATGGTCAGTGTACCCTTTTCGGCATCATATCCCGTCACGCGCACCGGACGATGCACGTTTTTAAATTCCATCAGTCCCGTATGCGGTGTGCGGTCCGGATAAACGAGTCCGTCCATGCAGAAGTTGCCGTCGTGCGGATACTCATTGTGGTCGCCGCCGTATGCGTACATCTTTTTGCCTTCGATCGTTTTTCCCATGTCGATCGCGTGGTCACACCACTCCCATATAAAGCCGCCGCACATCTTCTCCTCACTGTGGATCAGTTCAAAATAGTCCTCGAGATCTCCCGGGCCGTTGCCCATCGCATGGCAGTATTCGCACATGATATACGGCTTATCCCCGTACTCCACCAGCTCTTTTTTAATCTCCTCGAGTGATGGATACATGCGGCTGTAGAGGTCGAGATTGCTGTAATCGTATTTCTTCGGATCATCCACATACCGTGCCGCCTCATAGTGCGTCAGACGCGTCGGGTCAAATTCCTTCGTCCACTTTAAGGCCGCCTCGAAGGTACAGCCGTATGCGCACTCATTTCCCATCGACCAGATGACAACGCTCGGGCGGTTCTTGTCGCGCTCTACGCAGCGCTGGGTGCGGTCCACGGTTGCCTCTGTAAATACCGGATTGTTTGCAATCAGCTTGTTCCAGTTCTTCGCATACTCTTCCCACGTCGTATAGTTGCTGTAAATCGCCTCGGTGCCGTGGCTCTCATTGTCCGCCTCGTCAACGACATAGAAGCCCAGACGGTCATAGAGCTGATAGCAGTACGGCGCATTCGGATAATGACTGGTACGAATCGCATTGATGTTGTGTTCTTTCATCACTTTCAGATCTTTTTTGATCTGCGCCAGGCTGATCGCAAAGCCCGTCACCGGATCGCTGTCGTGACGGTTTGTTCCGTGGAATTTGATCTTCACGCCGTTCAGGTACAGCACACCGTCCTTCGCGTGGATCTCACGGATGCCGACATGATCAGTGATCACCTCACCCGCCGTCTCCAGCACCAGCGTATACAGATACGGCTCCTCGGCATTCCACAGATGTGCATCTTTTACATGCATCTGAACCGTATCGCCGCCAAACGCTGCCTCTGCCACAAGATGATTTTCTGCATCAAACAGCTTTGCCGTTCCTTCCTGCGGTTCCCCGTCATTCCAGGTAATCGCAATCGAAACTTCTCCATTCTGGTACGATGCGTCCGGCGCTGCCTTTACAAAGTAATCGCGGATGCCTTTTTCTGGTCTTGCAAGCAGATAGACATCGCGGAAAATGCCGCTCATGCGGAATTTGTCCTGATCCTCGAGATAGCTTCCATCGCACCATTTCAGTACCAGTACGGCGATGGTGTTGGTGCCATCTTTTAAGAAGTCTGTTACATCAAATTCACTCGTGGAATGAGACACCTGGCTGTAGCCGACGAAGCTGCCGTTCATCCACACGTAGAAGCAGGAATCCACGCCCTCAAAATTCAGGAATGCCTTCAGTGCTTCCTCCTGTTTTTTCCACGCAAACGTTCTCACGTACGCACCGCACGGGTTCTCATACGGCACATACGGCGGATCCACCGGGAACGGGTAGCGGACGTTCGTATACTGATGGTGGTCATGGCCATAATTCTGCCAGACGGACGGCACCGGAATCGTCTCGAATGCAGAAGTGTCGTATCCTTCTGCGAAAAACTCCTCTTTTACATCGTAAATACTGGTAAAATAGCGGAATCTCCAGTCGCCGGAAAGCAGGAAAAAGCGGTCCGACGCCTCCCGGTTCTCCACCAGATCATCCATGCGGCGGGATGCCGGAATGTAGTAGGCACGGTTCGGCATGGTATTCACATGCAGGTGATCGAAATCTTCGAAATATTTTGGAACAATCATCTCTTTTTAAGTCCTCCTTATTCTGTCTTTTGTTTCCAATATCGGCACCGAAACACACGCGGTCCCGGTGCCGATCAGGTTTTCTGTTATTCTTTTACTTTTTCCATGCAGGAAGAACGCCTTCGTAATTCATGCCATAACCGTAGTCATAGTTATGTCCTTCGCTGTCAATATAGGTTTCCATATCCAACGCACGGTCCTCGCTCTGCTCCTCAACCGCATCCATATCCTTCGGCATCTGGATCGGCAGACGGCCGGTCGGGTTGTAATCGCCGAAGACAACGTCGAGCACAGCGGCTCTCGAAACACCGAACTCTGCGACGATTGCATCGGCTTCGGCTTCAAATTCATGCATCACCATCGGGTTGTTGACGGTTGCGCAGACGATCACCGGCTTGTCGCCCATCGTGCGGCGGCATTCGAGAATATTGTCGAGATCAGCCTCGTTGTAGGCAGTGTTTGTCTTTCCAAGATAGCTGCGGTTCGTGAAATCCTCACGGAAATCACCGCCTGCAATGCTCACCTCACGCGCTTTTTTCGCCGTATACGGGCGGTACTGCAGTGTGATCGGCAGGTAGCCGTTTCCGCCATTCGCAAGATCTTCGGTGGAATACGGGTTGCACGCCGGGCTTTCGATAAATACCAGCGCCACATCGGCCTCCTCCGGTGATGCCACACGTGTACCGTATCTGGACGGCAGCCCATCCGGCAGCGGATCTTCGGTTTTCGCCGGCAGATCGATACGGAAGAATGCTTTGGACGGTCCGATCTTTCTCTCCGGAATATACACTTTCAGGCCTTTCTTCAGCGGCAGTACACCGTTCTGTCCTTCCGGTGCGCGTTTGGCACTGTTTTTCAGCAGGACGATGGATTTCTGCTGTGCCTCATAGCCATGGTGGCAGAACTCTTCGCATCCTACAATCTTTGCGGATTCTTCCGGATCAAGATACGGATTCTCAAACAAGCCGCAGTGGAAAATGTTGATCAGAAGACGTTTGGCGGACAGCTCCATGCGCTCACGCATCGCTTTCTCGCCGTATTTCTCACAGCCGATCTTATACGCCTCGACAATCGGACCGGACTCGCTGTTTCCGCCGAACTGGTCAACGCCGTTTGTGATCGCCAGCAGACACCGTTCTGCCTCGGTCATATCCTGCACGCCGTAGCAGCGGCTTCCAAAGCCCTCAATCGTCTTCTCCGGATCCTGGGTGATGCCCCAGTCGGTGCAGACAATGCCTTTGAATTCATATTTTCCGCGCAGCAGATCCTTGATCAGGTACTCGCTGTAGGAGTTTCCGACATTCTTTCCGTTCTTCTTGTCCACGCCGTAGGATACGGTGTAGTACGGCATAACCGCGGATGCGCAGTCGGTCGGTCCGTCCAGATGGAAGGCGGCCTCGGTAAACGGTTTTAAATGTTCCTCAAAGTTTCCGGTCGGATAAACAGCGAACTGTCCGAATGCATAGTGCGCATCGCGGCCGGCTTCTCCGGTGCCGCCGCCCGGCCAGTGTTTGACCATCGTGTTGACGCTGTCTTTTCCCCAGCCGTCTGCTTCCCCTTCCGTTGTCTGCATACCGTCACAGTACGCTTTGGTAAGCTTTTTGGACATCTCCACTTCTTCGCCTAACGTATCGACAAAGCGCATCCATCTCGGCTCGGTGCAGAGGTCGATCTGCGGTCCGAGTGCCGTTGTGATGCCGAGTGCCCGGTATTCACGGGAGGCATCTTTTGCAAACTGTCCGGCTACTTCCGGGTCAAAGCATGCTGCAAAGCCGACACCCTCCGGCCATTTGCTGATCTCGCTTCCGCCGCTCTTGAACTCTGCGCCGGAATCCTTTGCTCCGTTCCGCGGATCAGAGGAGAGGTTGATCGGAATACCATACGGCAGTATCTCTGCCCGTTTCTGCAGCTCATTGCTCCATTTTGCGGAGATCTCCGGGCTTTCCACGTTCGTCAGCAGGATATGGCGGATGTGCTCGTCCTCCAGAAATTCTTTCTGCTGATCGGAAATCGCATATGGTTCTCTGCCGGATTCCAGATACGTTTTTCCGTCAAACGTTCCCTGGAATGGTCCGCCCGGCATCGGCGGTACGGCCTGATGCGGTGAGTACAGCATAAGACCCGCGATCTCCTCGATGGAAAGACGGCCCGCAAGGTCTGCGGCTCTCTCTTCATCGGAGAGACGCCAGTCCTCATACGGCAGCAGTTCACCGGTTTTTGCCAGGTCTTTAAAGTAATATCCATCTTTTTCCAATACTTTTACGCCGGACTCTTCTGCCCAGGCGATCGTTTTTCCGCCCTCCTGGCTGATCCGGTTAATTCCGTTTTTCGTTGTTTTCTCCATAAGTTTCACCCTTCTTTTCCCAATTTATTTTGTTTCAACTCACAGTCGGTATTTTCACGGAGTCTGACATGTCGAGAATAGTTCGACTGTGATTTGCCTCATGTCAGTGGAGGATACCGATTTCTCTCCGCCTGCCACTGCCGTTATGTTTCTTTTAACAATTTTCCTGTTTCTTATATCATTTGTTTCTATTTTACGGCATAACTCTGCATAAAACAATCACTTTTTTGACTCTTTTCTTTACGATTTTAACAAAAAGAGCGAGTCCACCGTTTTTTTGATTTTTGGCAGGACTCGCCCCATTTTTATAATTTGATTCCTTTTAATGCCGCGGCAAACGCATTGTTCACCGGCTCTTCGGCCTCTTTTTTCTGTTTCTTCATATAGGCTGCCACATCGCGCTTCGTCACGCCGCCGCCCTCTTTTTTGCGGCGCTCCTGGAATTTTGTCATGCGCTCTTTGTGGCCGCAGGCACAGACAAACGTCGCATCCTCGCCCTTTCCGATCATCTCCATGCGCTTATGGCAGACCGGGCATCTCGCATTCGTCGTGCGGGAAACCGTCTCGCGGTAGCCGCACTCTCTGTCCTGGCAGACGAGCAGTTTTGCGTTCTTTCCATTCACCGCAAGCAGCCGTTTTCCGCAGTTCGGGCACTTCTTGTTCGTCAGGTTGTCGTGGCGGAACGTTCCCTCTTCCGTCTTGATCTCATCGATCAGTTCCACCGTGTAGCTGCGGATCTCCTTCATAAACACATCGCGCCGCTTCTTTCCCTTTGCAATGTCGTTTAACTGCATCTCCCAGCTTGCCGTCAGCTCCGGCTTTTTCAAATCCGCCGGAACCAGCTTCAGAAGCTGGCGTGCTTTCGAGGTCAGATAGATCTCATTGCCTTTTTTCTCCAGCAGAAAGCTGCGGAACAGCTTCTCGATGATATCCGCACGGGTCGCAACCGTTCCAAGGCCGCCCGCCTCACCGATCGTTTTTACCAAGCTGCTGTCGCGGTTTTCCATGTAACGGACCGGATTTTCCATTGCGGAGAGCAGCGTGCCTTCCGTGAAGCGTGCCGGAGGTTTTGTCTTTCCTTCGCGGAGACTGATCTTCGGCTGCCCGATCTTCATGCCTGCCTCCAGAAGCGGCAGATTCTGCTCCCGCACCTCTTCTTTCGCCTCATCCTCTTCGTCGTACCGGTTATCCTCGTACGCCTCCTGCCAGCCTTTCTCGACCATGCGCTTTCCGCGCGCAGTAAAGCATTCCTTTTCGATGGAAGCCTGGATCACCGTCTCTTCATATACACACGGCGGCAGCAGTACCGCAAGAAAACGGCGCACAACAAGATCATAAATGCGGCGCTCCTCGTTCGAGAGTGCGGATAACTGCACGTACTGCTCCGTCGGAATAATGGCATGGTGATCGGAAACCTTCGCATCATTGACAAAGGAGAGCTTTCCGTTCAGCGGACTGCGCTTCGCCTGCTGGGCCAGTGCTTTGTACGGGCCGATGCTGACCGCATCCAGCCGCTCTTTTAACGTCGGCACAATATCTTTCGTCAGATACCGTGAATCTGTCCGCGGATACGTAAGGACTTTATGGGTCTCATAGAGGCTCTGCATCAGATTCAGCGTCTGTTTTGCCGAATAGCCGAACCGTGCGCTCGCATCGCGCTGCAGCTCCGTCAGATCGTAGAGCAATGGCGCTTCTTTCTGCTTTTTCTTCTTTTCTACGTTCTGTAAGACAAGCGGATACCGTTTTGCCTTCTCTGCGATCTGCTTTGCCTTTTCCGGATCGGAGATTCTTGTGCCGCCCGATTTTTCATCTTTCCAGGTGTAGACCACACCGCCCGCCGCGGCCGTCACCGTGTAATACGGTTTCGGGACAAATTCACGGATTTCCTGCTCGCGCTGTGCGATCATGGCAAGTGTCGGCGTCTGCACACGGCCGCAGGAAAGCTGTGCATTGTATTTACAGGTCAGCGCCCGCGTCGCATTGATGCCGACGAGCCAGTCCGCCTCGGCACGGGAAACGGCAGCGCGGTAGAGATTGTCGTACTCTTTCGCATCCTTCAGATTGGCAAAACCCTCACGGATCGCCTTGTCCGTCACAGAGGAAATCCAGAGACGCTTACACGGCTTCTGGTTATGTGCTTTGTCGAGAATCCACCGCGCCACCAGCTCACCTTCGCGTCCGGCATCGGTTGCAATGACAATCTCATTCACGTCCTTCCGCGCAAGCTGTGTCGTCACCGCATGGTACTGTTTTCCCGTCTGCGGAATGACCTTGATCTGCAGTTTTTCCGGCATCATCGGCAGAACTGCCATATTCCATTCCTTATACTTTTTGTCATAGTCTTCCGGGTCTTTTAATGTCACCAGATGGCCGAGCGCCCAGGTCACAATATACTGGTTTCCCTCCAGCGTTCCGTTTTCTTTTTTGCTGCACCCGAGCACGCGCGCAATGTCGCGTGCCACGGATGGTTTTTCTGCAATTACCAGAGTTTTCATAAAATGTCTGCTCCTTTTATAGCTCTTTATACTGTTTTACTATTTCCTCCCGGTCTTTTCCGAGAATGAAGTAATAATCAATCTGTCCGTCCCCTGCGGTGTGAAGATACGTTCCAAACGTCCGTACATTGCACAGCAGTGCCGTCCGGGACGCGGCGGCCGCAATGCCGTAGCCGCGGTTCGAAACAAGCAGCGGCATCCGCGCCTGCTTTCCGCCAAAAGAGACGTAGCGCGCCTTCGCGGTCAGATCCAGCCACTCGGTCGAGAGAATGCCCTTTGCTTTCAGCTTTTCGGAACCGCTCCAGTCGAAAAATGTCCATGTCATGCCGCCATCGATCATGCGCGGCTCGTCACGCTTCTCGGAAAGGATTGGTTTGTTGTCCGGCGTCAGGAACTGCACCGCGCCGTCCTTTTTTTCTACCATGACGCGCAGCTTTTCCGTCTCGACCAGAACCGCCGTCTTCGATTCTTTCGCACTCCACGGAAACGCGGTATCCGCTTTCGGCTTCCAGTACGTGTCCTGCACTTTTGCGGTCACGCCCTTTACGAAACTGATGCGGATCACCTCCGGCGTGATCGGAGTGATGCGTAAGATGCCGTACATGCTGGCAATCTCAACCGCCGATTTTCCTTTCTTCGCCCATTTCACCGCACACTTGATCTTCGAATGGCCCTTGATGCGCAGCAGCTCGTTTTCCGGGATTGCACCGAAAGCGTAAGGTGAGGTATTCAGACGCTCCGTCTTCTCGGCTTCTCCTGGTACCATACCTGCTCCGCCCGGTCTTTTTTCACTCTGCACTCCGGCCGTGCCCGTTCCATATTGCATTCCTGCCTGTGTTCCTACACTCCGTCTGCTTCCCGGCGCTTTGCCGCCTGCCTTTCCATGGTAAGCCGCACCGGCAAACACAGACGACACCCCTTCCGGTGCACGCTGCTGCATTGTCTTTGCTGCAATTTCTTCTCCCGTTTCTGCCGCAGCCCTCCGCGTTGCCGTACTGCCTTTTGCCATCACCGCTGTTCCGGTCGTGCTTGTATTTCCAGGCGCCATTCCCGGCCTCTGCTCCGGCTTGATCACAATCCGTTTCGGTCCATGACTGTTCCGCTCGTCCATCTCCTGAATGCCGATCGCGCGGTTCTCCTCACGCGCCTCCTTCTGCGTCAGCGAAACCTTCTCATACTCTTTCGCCTTCGTCAGCGTCTCCATGGCAAATTCCTGATTGTGACGGCCCTTCGGCGCTTCTTTGGCAAGGATTCCCGTCAGCTCTCCTGTATACAGCACCGCCAGCTCATGCAGTGCCCGCGTCGCCGCCACGTAAAGCAGCTTCACCTGCCCGTCATTTTCAGGATATTTTTCTTCCGCCGGATCAAGAAGCAGCACCGCATCAAACTCAAGACCTTTCGTATATGCTACCGGGAGCACCATCACGCCCTCGCCGAACTCTGCCGTCTCGAGATCCTCCTCCTCAACCGGCACGTATTGTTTCAGCTTCCGCGCCGTATCCGCCGCTTCTGTCTCATCCCGGCATACAACGGCAATCGTCTCATATCCCTGCGCCTGCCATGTCTTGATTGTCTGAACACCCGCGGCGAGCAGCGCCGCTTCATCGTCAAATGCTTCTTTCCGCACCGCCGTTCCGTGCCGCAGCACCGGCTCCACCGGATAGATCGCAAAGTCCCCATGCCGCAGAATCTCGTTTGCAAAATCGGAGATCTCCACCGTATTCCGGTAACTCTTCCGCAGAACGCCGAACGCATCGTACGTGCCGGTCAGAATCAGCTTTTTCAGCTCCTCCCAGTCGTTCAGGCCGTAGGAAAAATGGATATTCTGCGACGTATCTCCCATAATGGTATACGTACAGTCACGCAGACAGTAATGAAGCACCTGGTACGCCATCATCCCGAAATCCTGCGCCTCGTCGATGACCACATGGCTCGCCTCGCGCACGGGATCGTTTTCCTTGATCCGCTTATAGAGGTATGCCAGCGCCGCCAGATCATAGACATCAAAGGAGTTTTCCGGCACTTCCACCGCTTTTCCTTTCTCCGCCTGCTGCTCCAGAAACTGCAGATAGAGATCAAAAATGGATCCCCGCCATTTTCCATCTCCAAAATATTTCTCGTATTTCCGCTTCAGCGCCTTTTTTTCGCGCGCCGGAAACGTCACTTCTTTTCCCGAAACCTCGTTCTCAAATTTTGCCAGCAGGATCTCGTTCAGCATGCACATCTTTCCTTCCATGGAAAGTGTGGACTGCTCCCTGCAATAGTTATCAATATACTCGGCGTCCAGAAGCAATGTTCCCGTTTTTTCCAGCCGCACCGGCTCCCGCGGAATCTGCTCTGCCTCGTACGTACGGCAGAAATTTTCCAGATCGAAAAACCAGCCGCTTCCGCCCTTTATGCTGTTTTTCTCATCCGCGCGGTCGATGGTGTGTACCGTGTACTTTGCTTCGTCCCAGTCCTCGTACAGAAGCCGGATGAAAAGCTGCTCCATCGTCATCTGACGGATGCCGTACACATCGAGTTCCGGCAGAACGCTGGTAATGTAGTTCAGCAGAATGCGGTTGCTTCCAATGATATAGAAATCCTCCGGCCGGAAGTCCTCCTCGTAATTATAGAGGATGTACGAAATCCGGTGCATCGCCACCGTCGTCTTTCCGGAACCAGCCACGCCCTGTACGATCAGATTTGTCTTCGGGGATCTGCGGATAATGAGGTTCTGCTCCTGCTGGATCGTCGCAATGATCTCACCGAGCACCGCTTTTTTGTTCTTCGCCAGATACTTTGTCAGCAGCTCATCGTTCGCTACCACATCGGAATCAAAAAAGTCTTTCAGATGGTCATTTTCAATCTCATACGTCCGCTTTCTTTTCAGATCAATCGAAAAAGTACCCTCTGAACTCACCGTATAGCTGCACGGCCCGGTGCTGTTCTCATAATAGACGGAGGAAATCGGCGCCCGCCAGTCCAGCACAACCGGTTCCGCCTTTTCATCGGAAATGCCGACGCGCCCGATGTAATAGGACTCTAAAAACGAAAGCCGCGGATCCTGAAAATCAATCCGCCCGAAATACGGCTTCTTTCTCGCTTTTTCCAGCCGCGCCATGCCGTGCTGGTACGCATTCAGCTTCGCCGTCGCGTTGTTCCAGAGCGCCAGGCCTTCCGCCTCTTTTGCGTCGTACGTCTCCATCAGATCCGCCAGATCCTCATTCGCCGACCGGATATCCGCCTTCGCCTGCTCCAGATTCCGCTCGGCAATCCCGATCACCTTCGCAAGCTGTGCTTCCTCCTCTTCCCTCGTAAGTCCGGGAATCTCTGATTTTCTGATGCTTCTTTCCAGTTTCTCTTCTTCCACTTTGTGCCTCCTTTTTTACGAAAAACTTCTTCTACATCAGCCCGTTCTTTTGATTCTCTTATTTCCATCCCAATAGACTTTATTTTACCATGCACACGTCTCCCCGGCAAGATGCTTCACCCTCTTTTTCGCGCATCAAAAAAGACACCATGCGTCTTACACACAGTGCCTTTCCGACTTTTTTCTTACTGAAGGTAATTCTTAAATTTCTTTTTAAACGCTTCGATATCGTTCGTATGGGCTTCCACTACCGCATCCGGATTGCCGGCGATCATCAGGACGCTCATCAGGGATTTCGCATCAAAGACGCATCGTCCTACTTTTACGTCAACGTCGTAATCCAGGCATTTCACCATATTTACAAATTCTTCTACACTCTCTACTTCATCAAACTTTAACGGTAACGAAATCATATTTTCTGCATCCTTTCTGCTTTTTGGTCTTCTTTTCATGATTTTGAATTCTTTCTTTTATTTCCTTCAAAATCGGTCAAAAACTTACACGATATCCCTTTTTTGCTGTTTTTCCTGAAAGTAGTAATGAAATCGCCTTCATTTTCGACTGACACTAAAATAGCATACATCTGTCTCACTGCAAATATCCGTTTTAGACAAAATTCGACGTAGTTTTACAGCAATTTGCTCATATGTTCCGTCTGATTCGTTAAGTTGTTTCTTTTCCGGCACTTTTTTCGTCTGATCTGACGGGTCGGAAGGTCTTACTTGAGAATCACTCTCATGAAAAGTCATTCGCTGAAAATAATATTTCGGATCTTCCGGGACAGGGTGTACGTTCCGGCATCTTTTTTCTGGGTCATCATCAGAAATGTCATATTCTGCTCCGGCACGACTTCCATGTAGCATCCAAGCCAGCCGTCCCAGCCGAACTCACCCTTGCTTCCCAGCGTTACCGCACGCGTCGGATCTGCCAGAACACGCATCAGATTGCCATAGGAGAACCCTTCCAGACCGATCCAGTTATCAAATCCTGCCTGCTGTACCGCGCTTAATGTGTGGCCTCCCAGAAATTTTACCGTCGCCGGACGGAGAATCTGTACACCGTTGTAGGTGCCGCCGTTCAGCAGCATCTGCGCAAATTTCGCATAATCATCGATGGTAGATGCAAGGCCTGCTCCGCCTGCCTCATATGCCGGGCGGTACGCCATATCGTTCTGAATGCCAAGGTTATTGTCCAGATAACGGACGGACGGCTGTCCCTCCCTGCAGTCATACACCTTCGCCAGACGATCCTGCTTTTCTGCCGGAACCCAGAAATCGGTATCGTTCATGCCGAGCGGCTCGAAAATTTCTTTTTTCAGAAAATCCCCAAAGCGCATGCCGCTTGCCACCTCAATCACCGCACCTACGACATCCGCCGACGTTCCATAACTCCAGGACTGGCCCGGCTGATACAGAAGCGGGACTTTTCCAAGACGGTTTGCAAATTCTACTGTACTGATTGTTCCGCCGTTTTCTTCCTTAAGTCCGTGGATCACCTCCTGAAAAAGTGCATCGGTCTGCCGTCCCGTCTCATCCGTTCCGCCGTACGTCAGCCCGGATGTCATATTCATAATATCCTCCAGAAGGATCTCCCGCTCCGCTTTTTCTATCTTCCCATCCGCTGTACATACAACCGGGTTTCGGAAGCCCGGCAGATACTTGCTGACCGGATCCGCCAGATCGACGACTCCGCGCTCTACCAGAATCATCATGGCCGTCGCGGTAATCGGCTTGCTCATGGAGTAGAGACGGAAAATATTATCGCGGGAAACCGGCTTTTTCGCTTCGATATCCGCATATCCGCTCTCCAGATAAACCTGCTCCTCCCCATCTCTGATCACCATCAGAAGACAGCCCGGTGTCTCTCCTTTTGCAACGGACGCATCCATCACCTGCTGCAGTCTTTTCTTTATCACCTGTTCCATGGTATTGTTCTAACCTCCATCTAAAATTCATTGTTTTTCCTATTTTACCTCTCTTTTGGGCCCATGTCATCTTCTATCTTGCTTTTCTTTTCTGTTTTTCCTGTCGCTTTTTTCTGAAATCTTACAACTTTTCTGAAATTAAGAAAAACCATCAAAAACCATCATTGCCCTATTCCGAAAAATATGCTATTCTATATTTATATATATTTATGAATCTTCAGCTATTTAGAAAAACGAGGTGAACATTTTGCTGAAAACGAACGAGTCCGCAGAAAATTATCTGGAAACCATTTTAGTCTTAAGTCAGAAAAAACCCGTTGTACGCGGTGTTGATATTGCAGAAGAACTTGGCTTTAAAAAATCAAGTGTCAGCGTTGCCATGAAAAACTTAAGAGAAAAAGAGCAGATCCGCGTAACGCCGGAAGGCTATATCTACCTGACCGACAGCGGACGCGCGATCGCAGAGATGATCTATGAGCGCCACCAGCTCCTCTCCCGCGGCCTGATGAGCCTTGGTGTTGATGAGCAGACCGCCACGGAAGATGCCTGCCGCATCGAGCATGTCATCAGCCAGGAAAGCTTTGAGGCGATCAAACGTCATCTGCACATGACTGCCGAAAAATAAGCATGACAAAGAAAATGCTGCCGGAGTTCTCTTCTCTCCGACAGCGTTTCTCTTTCCGCCCGAAAGTCTCCCATTTTTTTGCCGGAGCCTTTCGGGTTTTCTTTTTACAGCATAAAAGTATACGTTCCGCTTCCCAGTTCCACGGTATCCGCCGGATCATCCGTGTTTTTAAACAGGGTTGCCGTTGTATTGACCGGAATCGTAACCTGATACTCTATTTTGTCACCTTTCCGCTCCCATCCGGCAGAAATCACGCCGTACGGGCTGTCTACGGAACCTTTCATAAACTCGAGCGGGCCCGGCTGCGGTTTCAGCAGAATGTGCTGATAACCCGGTTTTGTCTCGTCTCTCCGGATACCAAGTCCCGTGTGATACAGCCAGGAAAGAACGCTTCCGAGAGAATAATGATTGAACGAGTTCATCGCATTCTGTCCGCCGAAGCCTTTTTCCTTCGTGTAGGAATCCCAGTGCTCCCAGATCGTCGTCGCTCCCTGGGTCACCGGATACAGCCACGACGGGAATGCCGTCTGCAGCATCATCTTCCAGGCATCCTCCACAGCGCCCTGCTCGGTCAGCATCTGGTTCAGAATACCCGTTCCAAAGAATCCCGTTCCGACCGTATGGCCGATCGCTCTCGTCTTTCGGATCAGATGCTCTCCTGTTCTCTTTCTGTCTTCTGCCACGCCATAAGACAGTGCAATTGCATACGAGCACTGCGTATCACACAGCGTTCCGTCCGCATTGCAGGTCTTTCCGGAATCCGGAAGTACAAATGTCTCATTCCAGAATTTCTTCACCTTCGCAGCAAGCGCCTCATACTGATGCTGCTCCTCTGTTCTTCCGAGCGCACCGGCAATCCGGCTCATCAGATCGGCTTCTTTATAATAGAATGCATTCCATAAAAGCAGCAGATCCGTCTCTTCCGGTGCCAGCCAGTCGCCAAGCGGTCCGATCGCCGGATTTACCTTCGTTCCCGGCAGACCCTTATCCTTCATATAGTCCATATATTTCTGCATGCCAGGATAAAATTTCTCCAGTGTGCGGATATCCCCATACTGCTCATACAGCTCCCACGCCATAAAAATACTCGCACACTCATACGTAATGCCGCCGAATCCGCCGCCCACCGGTGCAATCTCCGGGTACTGGCCTTCCGGTGTCTGCAGATCACGCATCGCCTGCAGGTTCCGCTCATAGAATTTCTTCAGGCTGCTGTTGTTGAGCGCCGTATGGCAGAAAATATGCGTATCGCCCGCCCAGCCCATGCGCTCATTTCTCTGCGGGCAGTCGGTCGGAATGTTGATAAAGTTGCATTTCTGTGACCAGGAAACATTCTCGGCAAACCGGTTCAGCAGTTTATGGCTGCTCGTAAGGCTTCCATGGAATTCCATCACAGAAGAATACTGAAGACTCTCTACTTCTTCCAGCTCCGGCGCATGCTCCACACCGCTGATCTCAATATATCGGTAGCCGTGGAAGGTAAACTTCGGCTGGAACACCTCTTCCCCGCCGCGGCAGATATAAACATCCGTACTCGTCGCATCCCGGTAATTTTCCAGCATCATCGTGCCTTCTTTTCCGGCATACTCCGGCAGATCCGGATAAAGCACCTCCGCATAGCGGATGATGATCTTTGTGCCCGCCTTCTCATGCAGTGTAATCCGCGGTACACCGGCCATCTCCTGTTCCAGATCGTAGAGATACACACCCGGGAACAGCTCTTTTCTCGTCTTTGCCGTTCTCCGATCCACAATCCGCACCGGCGCATCGTACTCACCGATATATTCCGGCTTCTGCTCATGAACCGCCGGCCAGGACCGTCCAAAGCCCGGCATCGTGCAGAACTCTTCGATCATGACGGTATCCACAACAACCGGTTTTTCCCATGTGCTGTCATCAAACTCCGGCAGAGAATACGTTTCGTAAACTTCCGCCCGGCGTGCATCGTACTGCTCTCCTGCAAAATAGCTGGAAAACAGATAAGGACCTTCACCGAAATATTTCCAGTCCTTCGTATTCGTTCCAAAGACCTCGCGGCTTCCATCCTCGTACGTCATGACAATCTTGGCAAGCAGACTCTCCTTGTCTCCAAAGTAATTGAAATTCTTCACCACAAAGGTCTGTGCCTCGCTCCACCAGCCTGATGCCAGCGTCACGCCGATTCCGTTCCGTCCCGGTTTCATCAGCCCTGTGATATCGTATGTCTGATAGTTCATTCTGTGGTCATACTGTGTCAGTCCCGGACGCAGCAGATCTTCCGTGATCTCCTGTCCGTTGATCCGGCAGTCATAGATGCCTCTCGCGGTGACATAAAGACGTGCCGATGCCAGCTTTTTCTCCTCCTGGCAGAAAAAACACGACCGCAGCATCGGAATCGAATGATGGGACGGATCTGCTGTGACCTGGCTGTTTTCTACTTTAAAGCAGCCGCTTTCCACCGGAATCTGATCCGCAAAGATACTTTTTCCCCCATCCAGCCGTCCTTCCGGCGTCTCACGAACAATTTCCGCGGATGGTTTTCTTACATTTCTTACCGTCAGGTTCTTAAAATAACCCGTCGTCTCTTTTCCTGCATAAAATCCAATCTCATTCAGTCTCGGATACGGCAGTACATCGTTGTTTCCTCTCGGATTCAACTGGCGGCCTGATACTTTCGTTCCAAAAAATCCATGCTCCTCAATGGCATCCACGAGGATGCCGTCGACATAGGCGTATGCCACATTTCCGTCAACCTGTACAGTCAGCTTATGAAAAGCATCCGCATTCTCCGGTGTCAGAATTTCCTGTGTTTTTTCGTTCCAGTTGACCAGTTCTGTAACGGCAAATGGCTTTTCTGCTGTATCCTCCGGTGCATAGCCCACGCGGTAAATCTCAAGGCGTGTATCTCCATCCTCAAGGCACACAGCATAACGGATATAGTTCTCCCCTTCCATGCCGAGTTCATTTTTCGTATGATCGTTCAGACGGAAGTCATTGGCTCCAAAGACGATACCCGCTTCTCCCTTCCCGCCTTCCATCCTAAATTCACTCTCGATCGTAAAGACACCGCGGTTTTCCGCGCATACCGTCGCATGCGGTGCGCCGATCCACTCAGCTCCCTCCCATGCTGCATACGAAGAATCCATAAGGCCTGTCTCGAAGGAACTTTCTGCTTCTGCTTTTCCGCCGTGGTTATCCCACACCTCTGCCTTTACTTCATATTTTGTGCAGGGCTGCAGTGCTTCTCCTTCATACACAATCCCCGTCGATACACCGGTTTCCATTTTTCCGCTGTCCCACACCGTACTTTCTCCGGTGCGCACAACAATCTGGCATGCGCTCTGCAGTAAATTCTGTTCTCCCTCTTCTGCTGTCAGCAGCCAGGAAAATGCCGGCTTTTTCTCATCCAGCCCGATCGGCGCCATCTGGTCTTCGATCAGAATTCTCTCTATCTTCATTTGGTAACCTCCCATTGCAAGTTTTGCCTTCTTTGCTGATTGTATTATACCGTCCCGCATCCATTTCTGTTAAGATCAGTTTTTGTCCAAAAAAGCGTCTTTATTTGCATCTTTTCCGGTGCTATAATAAAGAAAATTACGAAAGAGAGGTACACTCACATGAAAGTATTATTAATCAACGGAAGTCCTCATGCCAAAGGCAGCACCTACACTGCCCTGCACGAAATGGAAAAAGTCTTTACAGAAAACGGCATTGAAGCGGAAATCGTACATATTGGAAATAAAGATATCCGCGGTTGTGTTGCCTGCGGCGCCTGTTCCAAGCTCGGTAAATGTGCTTTTTCCGATATGGTAAATGAGGTTGCTCCGAAATTTGAAGAGGCAGACGGTCTTGTTGTCGGAAGCCCGGTTTATTATGCATCTGCAAATGCAACACTTATTGCTTTTCTTGACCGGCTGTTCTACAGCACACACTTTGACAAGACCATGAAAGTCGGCGCTTCGGTTGTCTCTGCACGCCGCGGCGGTCTTTCCGCTACCTTTGATGAGCTGAACAAATATTTCACCATCGCCGGCATGCCGGTTGCCTCCAGTCAGTACTGGAACAGTATCCATGGAAACAATGCCGACGAAGCACAGCAGGATCTCGAAGGACTGCAGATCATGCGAACCCTTGCACGGAACATGAGTTTCTTGATGAAGAGCATTCAACTCGGAAAAGAAGCCTATGGCCTTCCGGAAAAAGAACCACGTGTCGGCACAAACTTTATCCGCTGATCAAAAACTGCCAGCTCCCCCAAAAAACAAGAGGGGAAAGCTGGCAGTTTTTGATCTGATCTTTTTTGTCGGGAAGCTGACAATTTTTTGTTCTGATCTCCGCAGAACCTGATGCAGATATCTTTTGATGTAAGAAACACAAAAAAGTCTGCTTTTGCAGACTTTTTCTAAAGCGACCCGGATCGGGATCGAACCGACGACCTCCGCCGTGACAGGGCGGCGCTCTAACCAGCTGAGCCACCGGGCCAGATATAAAGTAGAATATAAAATTGAGTGGACCTTCGGGGACTCGAACCCGGGACCGACCGGTTATGAGCCGGTTGCTCTAACCAACTGAGCTAAAGGTCCAAAGAGCCGATGATCGGACTCGAACCGATAACCTGCTGATTACAAATCAGCTGCTCTGCCAATTGAGCCACATCGGCATACATAACAAATATTTTATATTCAGTGACTCCGACGGGAATCGAACCCGTGTTACCGCCGTGAAAGGGCGATGTCTTAACCGCTTGACCACGGAGCCATATTCTACACTGTGTTTAAGATCTCAGCGACAATTAAGATTCTAACATATCTTCTTTTATTTTGCAAGCACTTTTTGAAAGTTTTTTCATTTTTTCTTTTTGTCAGACAACAATGAAAACTTTTCTTCCCGACGACTGCGTTTCCATTATTTCAATAAAATTCCAGCCTCTGTTTTCGCACTCACAGAGGCTGGAGATTTCCTTGCTTACACGCAATCGCTTATTCTTTTACTGCTCCAATTACCATACCTGTTACAAAATATTTCTGCAGAAATGGATAAATTACCAGCAATGGAATCGTTGAAACCACAATCTTTGCTGCATTAAACGTACGGTTATTCATAGATGCAAGCTGTTTTAACTGGTTTGCATCTGTGATCTGTGTCAGATCTACCGTCAGCTGCTGAATATAGGTTTGAAGTGGATACATCTCTGCCTTGCTCATATAAATCAGACCTGAGAAGTAATCATTCCAGTGATTTACAATGGCAAACAGTGCTACCGTCGCAAGAGCCGGAAGAGAAACCGGAAGATAGATTTTCAGAAGGACAGTCAAAGGACCTGCTCCGTCAATCCGTGCCGCCTCATCCAGAGAATCCGGTACTCCTTTAAAAAAGTTAATCAGCAGGATAACATTAAATACCGGAACTGCACCAGGAAGCACCAAAGACCAGATTGTATTGGTCAGATGCAGTTTGCTGACTACCATAAACAGAGGAATAATACCGCCGCTGAACAGCATTGCAAAGATTACAATTTTCATGTAAACCTCTCTTGCCCGGAAACGATGTCTGCTTTTTGACAGCGGATATGCCATGGAAATCGTAAATACCATATTGATAAAAGTACCAAGCACCACACGTTCTACTGAAATAAGAAAAGATTTCCAGAACTGTGCATCTCCCAGCAGTTTTTTGTAAGCAGATGTATTAAAATCAACCGGCAAAAGTCCTACTTTATTAGCAGAAACCGCATTGCTTCCACTGAAAGAAATAGCAACCATGTTGATTAATGGAAGAAGACAACTTAACGTCAACAGAATCACGACTGCCCAGATAATGATTCTGGAAATCAGTTTTCCCGGTTTTATTTTTTTCGTCATATCGCAAAACTCCCCTTACTAGAAAATTCCTGATCCGGTGGCTTTCTTCGCACACTTATTGGCACTCAGAATCAAGATAAAGCTGATGACAGACTTGAGCAGACCAACAGCTGCACCAATACTGTACTGACGTTCTACCATACCAATCCGGTAAACATAAGTATCAATAATGTCTGCTGTCTCATAAACGATCGGATTATAAAGGTTGAAAATCTGGTCAAAGCCTGCATTCAGGATGTTTCCAAGATTCAATGCTGTCATCAGCACCATCGTCGGCATTAATGCCGGCAGTGTAATATGAATCGTCTGTTTCCAACGGTTTGCTCCATCAATGGATGCTGCCTCATAAAGACCTGGATCAATGCTGGTCAGCGCAGCCAGATAGACAACGGAATTATATCCAAATTCCTTCCATACATCGGTTCCTACAATAACCTTCCGGAACCAGTGATTGTCTGCCAGAAACTGGATCGGCGAACCTCCAACCGCCTGAATTACCGCATTGAATGGACCTTCCAGGGAGAACATATTGGTAATGACCGTTGCCAGTACAACCCAGGAAAGGAAATGCGGCAGATATACGATGGTCTGAAATGTTTTTTTGAAAAATCTTGCCCGGATTTCATTTAAAAGGACAGCAAATGTAACCGGAACAATAATGTTCAGCACTAATTTTGCAAACGCAATAATTAATGTATTTAAGAATACCTGACGACTATCCGGAAGACTGAAAATAAACTTAAAGTTCTCCAATCCAACCCATTTTGATCCCAGCAGTCCTTTGGCCGGTACATAATTTTCAAATGCCATCATAGATCCAACCAGTGGTGCAAATACAAAAATGGCGAGAATGATCATTCCTGGAAGAATCATCAGGTGAAGCGCCTTTTCTTCCGTTCCCATGCGGCGTTTTTGTTTTTTTACCGCCGCTGCGCTGGTCTGACTCATAAATTAAGCCTCCTATTTCACTTGCAAGCGGCACAACCGATCTGTTGCCCGGACTGTGCCGCAAGAAATTGTTTCGTTTTTTTGATTATCTTTTGGGATTATTTCTTAATCATTTAATTGCTTCGTTTACTTCTTCTGTAATTCCTTCTCCTCCGGCATTATTCCAGTCTTCTACGAACTGATCGAAAGAATCCAGATCTGCTTCTCCTACAATGATTTTAAGAATCGCCTGCATCTCAATTTTTTCCAGAGAAGCCCACTTGGTTTTCATGGATTCCGTTGTCTCAAAGAAGGACGGCGTTACAAAGTTTGCCGGTTCATCAATCATTCTCTGCATGGAAACAATACGGGACATATACTGGGAATAATCTGCGGAATCCGCTTTCTGTCCGGCTGCCTCTGCTTCTTCAAATCTCTGTGCAGCTTCCAGATATCCCTGTTCCTCTGTAGTCAGGGTAGATTCATCTGCACTTCCGTCCATCACCGCTTTTACATGCTCTGTCATCAGTTCCGCATTATTACCTGGCTGAACTTCACAATACAGCGGCCAGTTAAAGTAAGCAATGGACTGATTTTCCAGAACTTCTTTGGAAGCATCACTCTTATCCTGTTTGGAATATTCCGAGTTTACATTTACAATTTTCATTGCAACTTCCGGATGCTCATATCCTTTTCTTACAACGACAAATCCCGCGTAGGATTTTGTATTAATTGCATTGATTTTTCCGTCAGATCCGGTCGGGCAGGAAAGATTGATCCATTCTGCATCATCTGTAGCGTAAGTAGATGTCTGTGCTGTATTAAATGGAGACCACCATGGTCCGATATAAGCACCACACTGTCCACTGGAAATCAGAGCAACAATATCATCGTATGTTCTAGTTGTAAACTGTTTATCCAGAAGTCCTTCCTCATACCAATCATGCATTAAAGAAAGTGCATCTTTCATTTCTGGCTGTACAGAACCATAAACAGCTTTTCCATCATCATCTGTAATCCATACATTTGGGTACGCTCCCATTGCCGTAAAAATATTGTCTACGGCAAATGTATTGTTCGGATAGCTTCCGTATACTTCCGAATGTACTGCAAGTCCTACAGTATCTGCCTGACCGTCTCCATCCGGATCCTCGTTAATGAATGCACGCAGAAGATCTGCCAGATCATCCAGTGTTTTCGGCTCTTCCATCCCAAGCTTATCCATCCAGTCCTTTCTCACCCAGAGGAAATCCTGTCCGTCGCTCAGCTGAGTTTTTGGAATTGCCATGATTTTTCCATCAAAGGTTACGGTATTCAGCGGATTATTGTCGCCATAGCTCTCGTATGCCTCTTTTACCGTATCGCATGCCAGATTGTTGTAAATATCTGTCATGTCTTCAACCATATCATTTTCTACCAGATCCACAAGTGTTGCATAATCGCTGACATACATAATGTCAGGAATGTCCTGGCTTGCAATTGCCATGGAAACCTTCTGGTCATAATCTGGTCCTGTTACTGCTTCAAACTGGTTCTCATTCTGGACATTCAGAACCTCTTTTAAATAACGGGTATATGCGTTATCTTCGGTTGTATCATTTTCATAGGCCGTTCCTTTTAAGGTATCGGCTCCTTGATTTGTCAGGTTATATCCGGTTGTATAGGTTACTGTTTCCGGATACTTTCCATAAGGATCATTTTCCGCCTCGTCCCATGCTGCTTTCTCTTCCTCTGTCATATTCGCCTGGCTGTCTTTCTCTCCACCGCATCCTGCAAGCATAGAAGCTGCCATAATACCTGCCATGAAAAGACAGAAATATTTCTTTTTCATCTTAGATCTCCCTTCCTAATCTCTTTTTTTAATAGTCCGGATACCTTTCTGTTATGTCTTCCATCTTCCTGTCTTTCCCTGTTATCAGGCATCCGTATTCGCAATGCGCATCACTTTTCTTGTATTTAGGATATCAAAAATCAGGAAAAACGGATATATCAAAAAACCGGAATTCATATCACTATCCCGTTTTTTTCATGTCTATATTTGACATCTTTTCTCGAAATCGTTATACTTTTCTATAAGGATTTCGGCAAATCTTTCTAAAATCCACCGGATTTCTTTTTTCTTTTGGAAATTTTTCTCATTTTACTGTAATGCCGCAATCTTGACATATTTTGCTGTAGTACGATTTATGGAGGTTTTTATGTACAGGATATTAATTACCGATGATGAAAAAACAGAACGCGACTGTATACGCTTTCTGATTCAGCAGACCCAGCTGCCTCTGGAAATTCAAGAAGCCGAGGATGGTCTTTCTGCTCTGCATATTCTGAAAGACTGGCCAGCAGATATTCTTTTTACCGATGTGCAGATGCCCGTTATGGATGGTCTGGAACTGATCCACACGGCTCTTTCTCTTTTGCCAAATCTGAAACCTGTTATTTTCAGCGGTTATGCAGATTTTGAATATGCACGCACTGCGATTAAGCTTGGTGTGGAAAACTATATTTTAAAACCAGTTGTTCCTGATGAGCTTTTCAAGACCTTAACCTCGCTGATTCAGCAGCTGGATCAGGAACAGAATCAGAAAGAACGTCTTTCCATCCGCCAGTCTTTTCTGCTTCAGCATGGTCTACAGCAGGCAATTTCCGGAACTTTGGACACTTTTCAAGCAGATCCTTATATCCTGGAACAGATCCCGGCTTTTCAGTTCATGATTCTGCTCGATTTTCCTGGCTCTTTTCTGGAAAATAATTATTCTTCCTTTTATGATACATTAAGGAAAGATCTTTTTCCCGGAATGGAGTCTTTAAATCCGGCCCCCGGTCAGGCTCTTCTATTTCTCAGACAATCGTCTGATGATTTGGCTCTCCTGACACGAAAGCTTTACCGTTTTATTCAGAATCATTTCAAAACCGCCTGTTATCTCGCAGCCAGTTTTCCGCTCCAGCAATATTCTTCTTTAAAAGAAGCATTTTCCGCTCTGGAACAACAGATGGAACAACGTTTTTGGGTACCTGATGAACCAATCTTTCTACCCTCTCATGATCCAGAACCTATGCCACAGCCAGAGCAGGTGGATGACAATCAGCAGCTGGGACTGATTCGTCAGGCTCTCTCTTCTGTCAATCCCGACAAATTGCAGCAGAGCCTCGATCTCCTTTTTGCCAAATACCGTCTCCCTGCCAATCAGTCACAGATTTATGTTAAATTTTTCTTTTCCAGTCTGTTGACAACGCTTTACCCATATCTGCCTTCCCAAACACCAGATGGTACTCCGACGCCTACATTGGATGAATTAATTTCTTCTCTCTATCTTCAGCGTAATATCGAGAACATCATTGCTCAGATTCAATCCTGTTGTGACAGAATCAAAGAAACCTTTGCGGTTACGCAGACTGGTGTCCGAAAAGAGGTTCTGATGCTAGAACATTATATTGCACAAAATTACGGAAAAGATCTTTCCATTGAACATCTTGCCTCTGTTGTTTATCTGACACCGGATTATCTGAGTCGACTTTTTAAAAAAGCAACTGGCAAAAGCCTCTCGCAGTATATCCGTCAATTCCGCATGGAAAAAGCGCGCGAACTCCTTCTTGGCAGTGAAAAAAAGGTCATACAGATTGGATCAGAAGTTGGCTATCCAAACTATTCTTATTTCTGCCAGAGTTTCCGTGAATATTTCGGAAATTCTCCGGAAAAATACCGACAGGAGAATGGACAATGAAAAAAATATTACTACATTTTCAAAACCTGACCTACCGTAGAAAATTAATTTGGGCCTGGATTTTGGTCAGCCTCCTTCCCCTTAGCATTATGGGAATTTTCTGCTGCTATCAAACGATCCATCTGCTGCAGAAACAAGAACTTTCCTCTATGAATTCCGCACTGAACACGGTTTCCAACACACTGGACAGCCAACTCGAATTATATTATGAACTGATCACATACCTTGCCAGTTCCGATGAAATCGTAAGTACTCCTTTTCTGAATTCTTCTTCTCTTTATGACACGTATGATCACCTGAATTATCATTTTGATGTTTTTCTGAAAGGGATCTATACGCAGCATCCGGAAATTGAGCAGATTACTCTTTATAATGCGGTTTCTGACCTTTCTCATGGCCAGCAACTGCGCCCAATAGCTGATTTGAAACAGTATTCCTGGTACGATGAGGATAGCGTTACTCCTCATCCCTCCTGGTATTTGAATGATGATGGGACTCTCTGGGTCATTCAGCAGATTCCAAACCCTTTCATTAAATACATTCAGTCTTATTCCAAGAACTGTATTGCAATTAAAATATCACCGCACAGATTTTTTCAATCGCTCGAGGATATTTCTACCGATTATCATCTTCAAATTTCCAGTGCATCGCAGATTTTATATGATGTTACTTCAGATTCTGTTTCCAATATTTCTCATGATCCAGCAGTCTGGACAACTTTATCTGGCAAAACACAGCAACAGGGATGGAAAATTCTTCTTGAAAAACCAACACAGATGGTTTTTGCTTCCATTCATCAGATGGCATATATTATTATCGGTATCATTTTTATTTGTATTATACTGATTGTTCTTGCAAGCGGGATCCTCTCTTCGTTTTTTGTCCGCCGGATCAATCATCTGCACGAACAGATGCAAGAGGTAAAAAAAGGAAATTTTTCCATTACCATTCATGACAGCTGCCATGATGAAATCGGCGAATTAACGGAAAATTTTCATGATATGGTTGAAAAAATTAACCGACTGATTCAACAGGATTATCTGAATAAAATCCAGCTGAAAGAAACTCAGTTAAAAGCACTGCAGGCCCAAATTAATCCGCACTTTCTCTATAACTGCCTTTCCTTGATCAACAGCAAGGCAATTATAAACCAGCAGCCGGAAATCAGTCAGATGTCTCAGCTTCTTTCAATCTTTTACCGGACCACCCTCAATAAAGGAAAATCTGAAACAACGCTGGAAAACGAAATTAAAAATGTGCAGTCCTACATTGATATTCAGCTGCTTCTGCATGATCAGGCTTTTGATGTGATTTATCAGATTGATCCAGCTCTTCCAAACATTAAGGTTCCAAATCTTCTTTTACAGCCTTTAGTAGAAAATTCCATTATTCATGGTATTCTGCCAAACAAAGTCAGACGTGGAAAACTCTTTCTTTCTATTACAAAGGTGCAACAGCAGATTTTAATTTCTGTCCTGGATAACGGTCTGGGCATCCCGGACGAACAATTGCAGCAATTGCTTACTACTGATTCCGGAGGTTATGGCCTTAAGAATGTCAATGAGCGGATTCACCTTTCCTATGGTGATGGATATGGACTTACCATCAACAGTATTTGCGGCGAAAGTACGATGATTACATTCTGCCTCCCTATTTCTTGACAGCATCAGACATAAGATTTCATAAAAAAGTTCACAATGTGGAATAAAAAAAGAGGGATTCCCCTCTTTTTTTATTCATACACACTCATATAGACACAGCATCCAACATTTTTTCGTTTCCTGCAATGTAACGAAAAGACCTGCAAGAAAATCTTACAGGTCTCATTCACTCCCCGAGTTGGGCTCGAACCAACAACCCTTCGGTTAACAGCCGAATGCTCTACCATTGAGCTATCGAGGATTATTTAATTGAAGATATTTGATATACCTTCAAAACCGCATA
>NZ_CDRRUH010000011.1:0-63262 GCF_977045365.1 Fusicatenibacter sp. | reverse complement strand
ACCGCTATCAGACCGAGGTGCGGGAGCGCGGCTCCATGCTGAGCCAGGGCCAGAAACAGCTGATCTCGTTTGCGAGAACGCTGCTTTCGGATCCGGCGATTCTGATTCTCGATGAGGCGACCTCAAGCATCGACGTACAGACCGAGAAAGCACTGCAGACTGGCCTCAATGCGATGCTGAAGGGCAGAACATCGTTCATCATCGCCCACCGTCTGTCCACGATCCGCAACTGCGATAAGATCATGTATATCGACAACGGCGGCATCATGGAGAGCGGAACGCACGACGAACTGATGGCAAAGAAGGGATATTACTACAAACTGTATACGGCACAGCTCGACGAAGTACAGAAAGCGGGCTGACCCATACTTCAGGATGATAAAAAAGGCTTCTGCCAGCGGATGAAAATCCGGGGCAGAAGCCTTTTAACGCTACGCGCTGTTTTATTATTTTCCGGAGAAGTATTTCTCTTTGATGATCTCAACCGGCATATCCTCGCCAGTCCACAGTTTGAAGGAAGCAGCTCCCTGGTATAACAGCATGTACATACCGTTTCCGGTCTTGCATCCAGCCTCTTTTGCCTCACGCAGCAGGCGGGTCTCCTGCGGATTGTAGATTACATCGAAAACGAAGAGGTCTTTGTGGAACATCGTTGTGTCGGTGATGATGGTATTCTCGGTCTTTGGAGCCATTCCGACAGAAGTTCCGTTGACAAGAATTGCGCTGTCTGCGATAGATGCGCGAAGGACTTCCGGATCGGAGAAGTCGTGCAGGGTAACCTTGCAGGAAGTACGCTCATTGAGTTTTGCAACGATTTCTTCTGCTCTTCCGAAGAAATTGTCTCTGACATTGAAGACATTGATTTCTGCGACACCGTCGAGGGCTGCCTGTACCAGGATTGCAGTAGCAGCGCCGCCGGCACCGAGCAGGGTCATCTTTTTGCCGATGATGTCTACACCGTTTTCTGCAACTGCTCTCATGAAGCCGACACCGTCTGTGGTGTATGCGGTCAGAACGCCGTTGTCGTTGACGATGGTATTGCATGCGCCGGAGATCTCAGAAGCCGGGGAGACCTTGTCTGCCAGCTTGCACATGATGTTTTTGCCAGGCATGGTGATGTTCCAGCCTCTTGCACCCATGGTGCGGAGTCCTTCGACTGCCTGCGGCATTTTGTCTTCCGGTACGTCAAAAGCAAGGTAACTGTAGTCAAGGCCGAGCTGATCGCACGCTTCGTTGTGCATTTCCGGAGAAACGCTGTGTGCAACCGGGCTGCCGAGTAAGCATAATAATCCGGTGTGTCCTGTGATATGTTTTGACATAATATGAAATCCTCTCTCTCCTCGTATTTCAGCATGATGAAAATCATGCTGTAGCGCTTTAAATTGCTACTATATGAAGTGAATTATACTCCAGATGCTTCCGGAAAGCAAGAAAAAAGAGGAAATGCCGTAAAGTTCATTTCCTCTTTTCGTGTTGGTTTTTGATTAAGGTTTAAGATGGAAAAGATCCGCCCGGAAATCAGATTCCAAGTTTCTCTTTCATGTAGTCAACCGGAGTATCTTTTCCGGTATACAGCTTGATTGCAATGAGTGCCTGGAACAGCATCATACCCATGCCGTTGAAGACCTTTTCGCATCCTGCTTCTTTTGCCTGTTTCATCATAACTGTTTCGCGCGGAGCGTAAACGGTATCCGTTACGATGAGATCTTTTTTAAAGAAGGAAGGATCAGGAATGTTGGAAAGGTCTTCCAGCGGATGCATTCCTACGCCGGTAGCATCGCAGAACAGGTCGGCTGCGTGCATTTTTTCTTTCAGGAGGTCTTTGTCTGCCAGATCGTTCATGGTAGCCTTGCAGTTGGTGTTCTTATTGATCAGATCAACAATTTCCTCTCCACGGCTGTAGAATTTGTCTTTGATGTTGAAGATTTCAATTTCTGCAACTCCATCCAGAGCACCGCGCACTGCAATTGCAGTAGCAGCACCGCCGGTTCCGATCAGGACCATCTTCATTCCCTTGAAATCGATGCCCTCTTCGGTCAGTGCCTGCCAGTATCCCATACCATCGGTGTTGTAGCCTTTTAGTTTGCCGGTTACCTGACCGTTTTCGTCGCGGAGGTTGACTACGGTGTTGATAGCGCCGCATAACTTAGCTGCTTCATCTACCTCGTCCAGATATTTGTGGACAACAGTTTTGTTTGGCATGGAAATATTGGAACCGAGCATTTTCAGCGCGCGGATACTCTGCACAGCATCTTTTAAAGAATCGTTATCAACTTCGAAAGCAAGCTGAATGACGTCATCTCCGTTTTTGTCGTATGCAAGGTTGTGGGTTGTCGGAGACTGGGTATGACGGATCGGGTAAGCCATTAATCCAACTAATTCGGTATGTCCTGTTACGTTTGGCATGATATTTTCCTCTTTTCTTTTTTTCATGCTGCGTTGTTTTTGGTTGGAAAAAGAGGCAGCGCAGCAGATGATATACAGTTTTTTGTCGGGCTGCTTAAAGTCGATATTTACTCAAGCGGCTCCAGATGCAGGTATCCCTGGGATTCCAGTACATTCAGGATCGCGCGGCCTTCCATGGTACCTTCCATGATGCGGCGTGCGCGGACGGAATCGCCGATGGTATAAATATAAGTATGGGTATCGGCGAATGCTTCCTGAAGCTCCGGCAGAATCGGGTTGTTGGAGCGCATTCCAAGGCAGTTGAATCCGTAATCGAAGGTGAGATCCTGGATGGTTCCGTCCGGAAGTTTTACGGTGAATGCGTTTTCTTTTACTTCCTGAAGAGCAGTGTTGACATACTCTTTTACACCGTATTTGTCGTGTGTCTCACGCATGGAGCATTTGGTGATCGGGTCTGCAAGCATACCGATCTGCGGCAGCATGTCGATGATGGTACACTCAGCACCTCTTGGTGCAAAGTACTCAACAACATCAAGTCCTACGGAACCGCCGCCAACGACAACGACTTTCTTGCCCTGACAGGCTTCTTCCGGGTATTTTCCTGCATTTACATTGTTGATCATACCAAAGATGGTATTTACGTTTCCGGCGTCGATGTTCTCTTTCAGGCCTTTGATCGGCGGAACAAGCGGAACGGAACCGGTGGAGTTTACAATGATGTCCGGTTTGAACTGTTTGATCTTCTCTACGGTAGCTTCGGTGTTGAGGAAGATATACAGATTTTTCAGTCTGGCAGCTCTTGCTTCAAGGTATTTCGGGAAATCTTTCATACGGCTCTTGCTTGGAAGATCGGAGATGAAAGTGGAAAGACCGCCGATGTGGTCGTTTTTCTCGAGTACGAAAACGTTGCATCCGACTTCTGCTGCGGTGCAGGCTGCTTCCATACCGGCAGTACCGGCGCCGACAACAACAACGTTACAGTTTTTGTTCACTTTCAGTGCTTTGTAAATATCGCCTTCCGGAACAGCCGGGTTTACGGTACAACGGATCGGGCGGTTGACACCGATACGGTTTCCTGCACATCCGACGTTACAGGAGATACATTTCCGAAGAATATCTTCTTCACCATTCTCCACTTTCTTTACCCAGTTCGGCTCAGCGATCAGTCCGCGTCCCATGCCGACGATATCTACATCGCCGCTCTCAAGAACTTTTTCAACAACCTTCGGGTCACGGTAGTTACCGGCGTTGATCACAGGTTTTTTGAATTTATCTTTTACGGCTCTTGCCATGTAGGAACGCCATCCGTCCGGCAGGAAGTTGGAATCGATCTGATACTGCAGAGATGGGTTGAGACCGCAGGATACGTCGTACATATCTACGAACTCATCCAGGTACTCCAGATACTCCAGGGTATCTTCCAGGGTATTTCCGCCCGGAACACGCTCCTCGGCAGAGATACGAACGATGATCGGGAACCACGGTCCGACGTTTTTACGTACTTCCTCGAGAACCATACGCGGGAAGCGCAGACGGTTTTCTACGGAACCACCGAATTCATCGGTTCTTTTGTTGTAATATGGGGAGATGAACTGGCTCATCAGGTAGGAGTGGCCGCAGTGGATTTCAATGGCGTCAAAGCCGATGGCCTGCACACGTTTTGCAGCCTCGCCGTATTTTTTCACGGTTGTCATGATTTCTTCCTTTGTCATCGGACGCGGGGTTTCGCCACCAGCCTTTGTCGGGATATTGGAAGAAGAAACGGTTTCCATGCCGGTTCTTGCGGAAGATGCGGAAGCTCCGGCGTGGTTGATCTGGATTGCTACGGTAGCACCGTTTTTGTGAAGGTTCTCGACTAACTGATAGTAGCGCGGCATAAAGCTGTCGTGGTCGATACGGATCTGGCTGGTTCCGTTGGAACCGACCGGGTACTCGATGTTGGCGTTCTCCAGAATAATGAGACCAACGCCGCCTTTTGCGCGGAGAGAGTAATAATTCATATGACGGTTACTCATTTCACCGCTTGTCTCACCGTAGTTGGTTCCCATCGGGGTCATTGCAATACGGTTTTTAATCGTTGTTCGTTTGATTGTAATTGGCTCAAAAATTTTTGGGTAAGCACTCTTCATGAAAATTTCTCCTTATTCATTACATGAGCGGTAATCCTCTGTTTGTGACAATTTCATCATAACTCTTTCGACTAAAAATTAACAATATCTTTCAGATAAACTTTCGATACGTTTTCGCTATCATTTCCGGTCTCTTCGATAATGTCAGCGTGTTGTTTCATATATTCGGTAAACCGTTCGACAGCCGGAAGCCGGTAGCGGTTCTTCATCCAGAACATAAAGGTCTGGTGATAAATTTCGAGACCTTTCAGCGTATGGATGCGGATACCGTCTGCCTGTTCCAGAATATCGGTTCGCGGCATAAGTGCGATGCCGAAATTTTCGCGTACCAGCGCTACAATCGAATATTCATCCGGGCATTCCATGATAATATTCGGATGAAGCTGATATTTCCGGTAGAGATGATCGGTGTAGACACCGAGCCAGGAGGTGCGGTCGTAGCCGATCACCGGATAACGGGTAAGCTTTACAAGCGGAACCTCCGGTTCATCGGCAATCGGATGCTGTTCCGGGGATACGATGACAAGCGGCTGCTGGATCAACGGAAAAAACTCCATGTCATCGCGTTTTAAAAAGCCGCCAAACCCAAGATCGAGTTCACCGGATTTCACCTTCTGTGCAATGGCCGGGGTATGGTTCTGCCAGAAGCTAAAGGCAACATTTTTGTTTTCTTCTTTGTCCAGAAAGGTGCGGACGTTGTGTGGAATATAATGTCCGGCAAGTGGAAAAATATAACCGATATTGATTTTTCCGCCACCGGAGGCGAGCTCTTTCATTTTTCCTGTCGCAATGTCACAGTCACCTGCGATCCGGTCTGCATGCTCCAGAAAAAGGCGGCCGGCATTGGTAAGGACAACACCGCGCCCTTTCTTTTCAAACAGCGTGATTCCAAGCTCACTTTCAAGGGCAGCCATGGAACGGCTCAGGGACGGCTGGGAAATATAAAGCTCCTCCGCTGCCTGGTGATAATTTTCCAGCCGGGCAACCTTTCGGAAATAGAGAATCTGATTCAGTGTCATGTGGATTTTCCTCCTGAAAAAATGGTTCCGTAAGAAAGTCTTTGCTTCCTCTTATTATTATAACTCAAGTATACCACATCAATGCATTCAATGCATTGGTTTTTTCCTTTAAAAGCATTAGACTGTATCCCCTTTCACTGCTAAAATAAAGGCAAATGTTATTTTTTTAACATTCACGAAACTGGTAATCTGTTGTTTGTGACAAAACAAAAGGATGAACCGAACAGAGGCAAAAACAATTTGACCTCAACATGATCTTATTTAAAAGGAGAGAAACCATGAACAAGAAATACCTGCCAAGTGCATTAATTCTGTACTTGAACTACTTTATCCACGGTGTTGGATGCTCCATCCTGGGCCAGGCAGTCATCAAAGAGGCTCTGGCAGCAGCATGGGGAGTGGAAGCAATGGCAATTACTGCGATTTCCGCAGCACTCGGTCTTGGCCGTCTGATCGCACTGCCATTTGCAGGTCCTCTGTCCGACAAGCTCGGACGCCGCATTTCCACTGCAATCGGAAGTGCTTCTTATGCAATTTACCTGATCGGTCTTGCTCTTGCATTTAATGCAGGAACACACGGTGGTTATACCATCGCTTACGTATGCGCCATCATCGGCGGTATCGCAAACTCCTTTCTGGATACCGGTATTTATCCGGCAGTATCCGAGATTATTTACAAAGCTCCTGGCGTTGCTACCATGGGAATCAAATTTTTCATCGCAATCGCACAGATGCTGCTTCCGTTTGTTCTTGGTGTAGCGGTTACTTCTACCGCAGCTGGCCTTACCTCCTACAATCCGTTATTCTACGGATGCGGAATTGCGTATATCGTACTTTTCGTACTGGTATTCCTGTTCCCGCTGCCAGATGCTGACCAGAAAGCATCCGGTAAAAAAGAAGGTCTGATCGACAGCCTGAAACATACCCATTTCTCCGTCGAGTCCGTTGCCATGATCCTGATCGGATTTACCTGCACCGGTACCTTCCAGCTGTGGCTGAACTGTGCGCAGAACTTTGCAAAAGAGAATGTAGGCTGGGCGAATCCGTCCATCATGCAGACCTATTATTCAGCAGGAACCATGCTGGCACTCGTTGTAACCGCATTCCTGACCAGAAAAATCAAAGACGTTCGTTTCATCGTTGTTTACCCGGCTATCTGCTTTGTAACCATGATCGCTGTCCTGATGGGACAGAGCAAACCGCTGATGATCGCCGGTGCTTTCATCATCGGATGGGCTGGTGCAGGCGGACTGCTTCAGATCGCAACTTCCGTTTGCAACATGCTGTTCCCGAAAATCAAAGGAACCGTAACCGCACTGGTTATGATCGCATCTTCTCTGTGTAACTACACCATCCTGACCGCAGCATCTAAAATGCAGCCGTCCGGCGTTATGACCATGAACATCGTTCTGACCGCTGTTGGTGTTGTACTTGGACTGTTTGTAAACATTCGCTACAAAAAAATGGTTGAACTTGCACAGCAGGACAACTAAAATGAGGTTAAGGATTGCGGGAGTACGAAGTACCAGGTAATCCGGGCGTGAAAAAGAAAAGCCTGTAAAGAAAAGTCAGGATTAATATTGAAGAAAGAAGGAAAAACACATGAATACAGTAAAAGTTCGTGATATTGAAATCGGTGCCGGTGCACCGAAGATCATCGTTCCGATCGTAGGCGTTACCAAAAACGATATCATCGAAGAAGCAAAAACCTTCCATTCGATTCCGGTTGACGTTGTAGAATGGCGTGTAGACTGGTTCGAGGGTGTATTCGACTTTGCACAGGTAGAGGACGTGTTAAAAGACCTCCGCGAAGCACTCGGCAATATTCCGCTTCTGATGACATTCCGTACCTCCAAAGAGGGCGGTGAAAAAGCGATTGAGCCGGCAGCATATGCAGAGCTGAACATCAAAGCAGCACAGACCGGATATGTGGATCTGGTGGATGTTGAGATCTTTACCGGAGATGATATTGTAAAGAAGATCATCGACGGTGCACACGCAGCAGGCGTAAAGGTTATCGCTTCCAATCATGATTTCTTCAAGACTCCTGCAAAAGCAGACATCATCTACAGACTGCGCAAGATGCAGGATATGAACGCAGATATTCCGAAGATCGCTGTTATGCCGCAGAATAAGAAAGACGTTCTGACCCTGCTTGCAGCAACAGAGGAAATGACCACCAATTATGCGGACAGACCGATCATCACCATGTCTATGGCAGGCACCGGTGTAATCAGCCGTCTCTGCGGTGAGGTGTTTGGTTCTTCCATGACCTTCGGCGCGGCGAAGAAAGCATCCGCACCGGGTCAGATGGGAGTCAATGATCTGAGCACAGTCCTGGATCTGCTTCACAAAGCCATGTAACCGTTTTTCTTTTGGGGACACCGGTGTTTTTAGCATTGCTATTGATGCCGATGTCCCCTTTATGTTATTATCCTGTTACAAATTTAACGGAGGTATGCCTTTCATGAAAAAAATATTTCACTGGCTGGATGAAAACCTGGAAGAATTTCTTCTTGTGATCGGTCTGATCGCCATGACGCTGATCATGGGAATTCAGGTTTTCTGCCGCTACGTCCTTGGCATGTCGCTGTCATGGTCGGAAGAGCTGACCAGATATATTTTTATCTGGTGCGGTTTCTTAAGTGTCAGCTACTGCAGTAAGAAATGTCTTTCGATTAAGATCGAGCAGTTTGTTGCGATTTTTCCGCGGAGAGGAAAAGCCATCTTCAAAATTGTGAATCATACGTTTGAATTGATTTTTTTCATCTACATGATTCCGTTTGCTTTTTCTTATATGATGTCGTCGGTTAAAAGCGGCCAGCTTTCCCCGGCCTGCGGAATCCCGATGTACTTCATCCAGGCAGCACCGCTTGTCTCCTTTGTGCTGGTTGCGTTCCGTGTCCTGCAGCGTTGGATGATTGAGTTCCGTGTAGCGCGCGGTGAGAACGTTTTCGACCCGGCCCATCCGGAGCGCAATACGCCGGAATCCTTCATCGAGGCAAATGCCGGAGCAGATAACGCCACAGAAAATGCCCTGAACGCGGGGATCGACAACCGCATCCATACGATTAAAAATTCGAATGAGGAGGAACACGAATGCCGGTCGTAGTATTATTTCTGATTTTTGTTGCATTGCTGGTCATCGCTGTTCCGGTATCGATTACCCTTGGAATCACATCTGTGCTTCCGTCGGTGTTTGACCCGTCTTTTACGGTAGGAGCCAAATATCTGATCCGTGCCATGTTCGGAGGACTCGATTCCTTCCCCCTGCTGGCAGTTCCGATGTTCGTTCTCTCCGGTATTATCATGGCAAAGGGAGGAATCTCCAAGAAGCTGTTTGATGTCTTTGCCTATTTCCTTGGAAAATTTACTGCGGGTATGCCGTGTGCGGTTATCGTCACCTGCCTCTTCTATGGTGCGATCTCCGGTTCCGCTCCGGCGACCGTTGCCGCGGTCGGAAGTATGACGATCCCGATTCTGACCACGCTTGGTTATGATCTGACATTCTCCACTGCGATTGTGGCAGTTGCCGGCGGTCTTGGCGTTATCATTCCGCCAAGTATTCCGTTCATCATGTACGGTATGGCTTCCGGCGCTTCGGTCAGCGATCTGTTTCTTGCCGGAATTGTACCGGGTCTGATGATTGGTCTGCTGCTGATGATTTATGCCGTTTATCACTGCAAACGGTATGGGGAGGACAAAGAGAAGATCCATGCAGAAGTCAAAACGTTGCATGACAAAGGTTTGCTTCGCGTTTTAAGAGAGAGCTTTTTTGCATTACTCAGCCCGGTGATCATCCTCGGATGTATCTACAGCGGCGTTGCTTCCCCGACCGAGGCGGCTGTTATCTCCGTATTCTATGCATTGATCATCAGCCTTTTTGTGTACAGAAGTATCCGCATCCGCGACATCTGGTCCATTCTGGTTGAGGCGATTCGTACCTTCACCCCGATCCTGTTCATCCTGGCAGCATCGACCGCATTCTCCCGTGTGCTGACGCTGATGCAGGTACCGCAGACGGTCAGCGAATTCATTCTGAACAACTTCCACAGCCCGGTTGCGATCCTTCTGATCATCAATGTATTCCTGCTGATTGTCGGAATGGTGATGGATACCACACCGGCAATCCTGATTCTGACCCCGATCCTGCTGCCGATCGTACAGGCAATCGGTATGGATCCGATTCAGTTTGGTGTGATCATGGTTGTCAACCTGGCGATCGGCTTCGTAACACCGCCGATCGGCGTCAACCTGTTCGTGGCAAGCTCCCTGACCGAGGTTCCGGTCATGCAGATCGCAAAGAAGGCTATGCCGATGATCGGTTTCTTCCTTGTGGCACTGCTGCTGATTACGTTTATTCCGGCGATTTCGATTGGAATTTTATAAGGAGGAGCGAAGGACAATGAAAAAGATGACAAAAAAGAAAAAGCTTTTCCGAACAGCGACGGTACTTGCTGCTGTCGTTGCGCTTGGTGCATCGCTTGCCGGCTGCGGCTCTTCCGAGGGAGAGACGACACAGCGTTATTCCTGGCCGCTGGCAACGGCGAGCCCGGAGGACACCGTAACACAGATTTTTGCCGAGAAGTTCGCGGAAGAGATTTCGGAGCTGAGCGACGGTAAAATGAAAATTCAGGTTTACGCAAACTCAACGCTCGGCGGCGACCGCGATCTGCTCGAAACGTGTGCCGACGGCGATATTCCGTTTGTCGTACAGAATACGGCACCGCAGGTTTCCTTTATGGGGGATCTTGCCGTGTTTGATCTGCCGTGTGTGTTTGATTCTCTCGATGAATGCCGTGAGAAGATTGATAATCCGGAGTTTTACGAGCTGATCAGCAATGTTTATACGGAGGGCGGCTATCACCTGCTCGGTATGGCGGATCAGGGATTTCGTGTCATGAGTACGAATAAGCCGGTTTACAGCTTTTCGGATTTCAAGGGCCAGAAGATCCGTACCATGGAGAACAGCTACCATCTGGCATTCTGGAAAGCGATTGGCGCCAACCCGACACCGATGAGCTTCAGTGAGGTTTACATCGGCCTGCAGCAGCATACAATCGATGCGCAGGAGAACCCGTATGAGGTTATCGTTTCGAACAACCTGTACGAGCAGCAGGACTATGTGGTGGAGACCAACCATCTGCCGCATCTGATTTCTCTGATTGTCAACGACGATTTCTTCAAGGATCTGCCGGAGGACGAGCAGGAGATTATGACTGAGGCTGCCAAGATTGCGACCGAGTATGCAAGAAAGCAGTCCGATGCCCGTATTGCCGACAAGATCGCGACGATCGAGGAGAGCGGAACGACGATCCTGACTCTTGATGACCAGACAAGAGCGGACATCCGAGAGGCATCGAAGAGCGTGTATGCGTCGATTAAAGAGAACATTGACCCGGCGATTTACAATGCTTATATGGATGGGATTGAGTAAGAAAAGAAAATGAAATTCCCGGCTGCGGGGCACTGAAAAACAGTGTTTCGCGGCCGGATTTTTTTACACAAAATTTGCCTTGCACGGTCGAAACTGTAAGACTATAATGGGGTTCAGAGGGTTTTTCTAAATTAATTACTCATGATCAAGGGAGGCAAAAAAATGATTTTTGAACACATGGACCGGATTGTATTTGCAGGAGATTCCGTAACGGATATGGAGAGTGCACAGCCGGTGGGGGAAGGTTTATTTGAAAATGTAGGAAAGAGTTACGTTCGAATTGTCGAGAACATGCTCGCTGCATTTTACCCGGAGGTATATCTCCGCGTGACAAACTCCGGCATCGGCGGAAACACAAGCCGTGATCTGCTGAAGCGTTTCGACCGTGATGTAGTATCTTTAAAACCGGACTGGGTATCCATCTGCATCGGCATCAACGACGTCTGGAGACAGTTCGACAGCCCGGCCATCCCGGACGAGCAGGTATCCCCGGAGGAGTACCGTTCTAATGTGGAACAGATGATTCTTTCCGTAAAAGATAACGTAAAAGGCATTTTCCTCATGACCCCATACTACATGGAGCCGAACGCAGAAGACTGGATGAGAAAACGCATGGACACCTACGGCGCAATCTGCGGCGAACTGGCTGAAAAATACGGCTGCCGCTTCATCGACCTGCAGGCCGTTTTTAACGATTACTTCCAGTACCGCCATTCCTCCTACATCGCCTGGGACAGAATCCACCCGAACCAGATTGGTGCAACGGTGATCGCGCGGGCATTTCTGGAAAAATGCGGATTTGATTATAACCATAGGCCGGGGGAAGAATAAAAAATGCATATGATAAGCGGGAATCGTCATCGCGGTTCCCGCTTTTTGCTTTTGAAAAGGGCAGAGGTTCTGTCTGAAAACTGCGGATGGAGTCGAAAAAAGGAGAAAAACTGCGGTAAAATTTTGCTTAAATGACCAAATTTAATTGCTGTTTTGGCGCTTTTATGGTATATTATGACTATCCATACATTTATGTGGCGCTGAATTGGGACATAAGAGTGAGACATAAAAATAAAGAATAGAACAGGAGAGAAAAAGATATGTATCTGGAAGAGTATAAGAGATGGCTGGCAGCCGATCTGGAAGACGCAGATCTGAACCCGGAGCTGGCACGGATTGAAGGAAACGATGAGGAGATCAAGGATCGTTTTGCCGTATCTCTGAAATTCGGAACCGCAGGACTTCGTGGTGTACTTGGCGCAGGAACAAACCGTATGAATATCTATGTAGTACGTCAGGCAACACAGGGTCTTGCAAACTGGGTAAAAACACAGGGCGGAAACCAGACCGTAGCCATCAGCTATGACAGCCGTATCAAGAGCGATGTATTCGCAAAAACAGCAGCAGGCGTTCTGGCAGCAAACGGAATCAAAGTCAGAATTTACGATGCATTGATGCCGGTACCGGCACTTTCCTTTGCAACCCGTTACTACAACTGCAACGCAGGTATCATGGTAACCGCATCCCACAACCCGGCAAAATACAACGGCTACAAAGCCTACGGTCCGGACGGATGCCAGATGACTGACGATGCTGCTGCAATCGTATACGCAGAGATTCAGAAAACCGATATCCTGACCGGCGTAAAATACATGCCGTTCGCAGAGGGCGTGGAAGAAGGACTGATCCGTTTTGTCGGAGAAGACTGCAAGAATGCCCTGTATGAAGCAATCGAATCCCGTCAGGTTCGTCCGGGCCTGTGCAAAACTGCCGGACTGAAACTCGTTTACAGCCCGCTGAACGGATCCGGTCTTGTACCGGTTACCCGTGTATTAAAAGACATCGGCATCACCGATATCACGATCGTTCCGGAGCAGGAGTACCCGAACGGATACTTTACTACCTGCAGCTATCCGAACCCGGAAATCTTTGCTGCACTGGAAAAAGGTCTTGATCTTGCAAAAGAGACCGGCGCAGACCTGATGCTGGCTACCGACCCGGATGCAGACCGTGTTGGTATCGCCATGAAATGCCCGGATGGAAGCTATGAGCTGGTAACCGGAAACGAAGTCGGCGTTCTGCTTCTCGACTACATATGCGCAGGCCGCATCGAGAAAGGCACCATGCCGGAGAAACCGGTTGCTGTCAAATCCATCGTATCCACACCGCTGGCAGATGCTGTTGCTGAGCACTACGGCGTAGAACTCCGCAGCGTTCTGACCGGATTCAAATGGATCGGCGACCAGATTGCAAACCTGGAGGCAGACGGCGAAGTAGACCGCTTCATCTTCGGATTCGAGGAGAGCTACGGATACCTGGCCGGCCCGTATGTAAGAGATAAAGACGCAGTCATCGGCTCCATGCTGATCTGCGAGATGGCAGCTTACTACAGAAGCATCGGAAGCTCCCTGAAACAGAGACTGGAAGAGATCTATGCCGAGTACGGCCGCTACCTGAACAAAGTAGACAGCTTCGAGTTCCCGGGACTTAGCGGAATGGACAAGATGGCCGGCATTATGGACGGCCTTCGAAAAGAGCCGCTGACCGAGATCGCAGGTTCTGCCGTTGTCAAAGTAACCGACTATGAGAAACCGGAAGAAACCGGACTCCCATCCGCAAACGTTCTGATCTACAAGCTGGCAAACGGTGAAACCGTCATCGTCCGCCCGTCCGGAACAGAGCCGAAGATCAAAGTATACTACACAACACTTGGAAAGGATCTGGCAGAGGCAGAAGCAGAGAAAGAAAAACTCGCAGAGGCTTTAAAACCGATTCTGGCATAAAGAAAATAAAAGAATGGAAGGGCGTGGCTTTGGTCACGCCCTTTTTTGAACCGAATTTTTTTAAAAAAAGTGTAAGATTTTCTGCAAAATGGCGTGATGATAGATGAAAGGGGGGATTTCCATATGGAGGATACTCATATTGTCCAACTGTACTGGGACAGAAACGAAACAGCGATCAGCGAATCATCGATGAAATATGGCGCATACTGTACGTCCATTGCACAGAATATTCTGCAGAATCCGGCGGATGCAGAAGAATGTGTCAACGACACCTGGCTTCACGCGTGGAATGCCATGCCGCCGCACCGGCCGTCTCTGTTATCCACATTTCTTGGAAAAATAACGAGAAATCTTTCGTTTGATCTGTATAGAAAAATGCATCGCAAAAAACGCGGAGAAAGTCAGATGGATGCGGTATTGGACGAGCTGGAAGAATGTGTTTCGGGGAAAGATGATATTGAGCGGCAGTGGGAGATGAAAGAACTGATCGCGGAGATCAATCGGTTTCTGCAGAAGCTGCCGGAGGAAAAACGATGCATGTTTGTCCTGCGGTACTGGTATGTAGACAGCATCGGTGAAATCGCGGAGCGGCTGGGAAGAAGTGAAAATTATATTTCAGTTTCATTGAACCGGATCCGTGGAAAATTGCATATACACTTGACGGAAAGGGGGTTCGAAGTATGAAGAAAGAAGAATTATTTGAAACGCTGGGAAATCTGGATCCTGGTATGGTGGAAAAAGCGGGGAAATATCAGCATTCACGAAGGGCTGCGTGGAAAAAATGGATGGCCACTGCAGCCTGTGCGGTGATCATTGGCGGAGCTGTGCTGGGGGTTACGACATGGAGAAACGGTCGGGAGGGTTCTGCAGTCCGTTACCCGTCGGGGGTAACGACGGTTCTGGCGGCTTATCCGGCATCTGTGGCGCGGACAATGGATGCGCAGAAATTTATGGAAAGCGATGCACACTGGGACTGGTGGGATTCGTACCGGGAGCTGACAGCAAAATCAGCAGAACTGCAGACAGGAATGGATGCGTATTATCAGAACCTGATAGAACAGATGCTGGTTTCGGAAAATGAAAATACCGTCTGCTCGCCGATCAATCTGTATATCGCGTTTGCGATGCTGGCGGAAACTTCGGATGGAAATACACGGCAGCAGATTCTCGACATGCTTGGTGCTCAGGATATGGATACGTTGCGGGAAAATGTTTCTTCGCTCTGGGAAAGTAATTATGCAGATACGCCTGCGCTGAAAAGTGTGCTGGCAAATTCGCTGTGGCTGGATGGTGAGGAAACATACAATGACACAACGCTGCAGCGGCTGGCGGAGCAGTATTATGCATCGACCTTCCGTGGGACTCCCGGATCGGAGGAGATGAATCAGGCCCTGCGGACGTGGACGGATGATAATACCGGAGGACTTTTAAAAGAATATACCGAAAATATGGCGATCGCCCCGGAAACGGTATTTGAACTGGTATCAACCATCTATTATAAGGCGATGTGGCGGGAGAACTTCTGGGAAGTAGATACAGAGAAGGAAACCTTCCACGGAACTGCGGGAGATACCACTGTGGATATGATGAAGAAAACGGAACGGATGGATGTCTATCAGGGCGGACAGTTTACGGCAATTGGCCTTAGCCTTCAGGACAGCGGATCTATGTATTTTCTGCTTCCGGATGAAAATGTAGATGTCAATGAACTGGTATCATCGCCGGATCTGATGAAGGTTATACGGCGGGATGAAAGCAGTGATAACTGGTATTCCCCTATGGTGAACCTGTCTGTTCCTAAATTTAAAGTATCGGAAAAAACAGACCTGATCGAAACCGTGCGTGCACTGGGTGTAACGGATGCACTGGATGCGGATCTGGCAGATTTCAGCCCATTGACAGGGGATAAAGAGAATTTATACCTGAGTAAAGCAGACCACGCCGCCATGCTTGAAATCGACGAAAACGGAGTAACCGGAGCAGCGTATACAGAACTTGGCATTTCAGAAACTGCAGCAGAAATCCCGGACGACGAAATCGATTTCGTACTGGATCGTCCATTCCTGTTTCTTGTTACGGGGCAGGACGGATCGCTGTTGTTCTCGGGAGTTGTAAGAAATATCGACGGGAAGTGAAAAAAGGAGTCGGACTGTCCGACTCCTTTTAAAATAGAAGAACTCAGGGTATTTCATTCTCCGAAGCGGATATTCTTTACTGTTTTCTTCTCAATATGCAAATCTTCATAAATCCGGTTGCCACCATTTCCCTGCGGCGCCTGGGCAAGAAGCCCTACTTTTACGGTCTTTTTACCGGAAAGATTAAAAAATCTTGTCATAAAATAATGAATGCCGTCTTCAGAATAATGGAAAGCAAAGGAATTTTTCACTCTGCAAATTTTCAGCCATGCGGTATTTCCGGAAATATTACTTCCGTTGGCATCGTCAGAATAACCTTGTTTCGTCACAACGCTGACAGCGGCATGAGTTCCGAAATCGGTTTTTTCAAAGCAGCTTTTTGCCCAGTTGTCCAGATCTTCCATGACCATAAGAGAAGAAGAGTCATAGATGTCTTTGAAGTCATGAGAAACTTTGACAGTCAAAACAAAATCGCCTTCGATTTCCGTATAATAATAGGGTGCATTGTGCAGTGATTCCGGCGTAATGCCTTCTTCCGAAACAGTGCCGTTGTTGCAGAAGAAATCTGTCCCAGCCGGTGCAAAGATGACAAGCTTGCCTTCTTCCTCTCTTTTTAATTCGCTTTCATTTAACCAGGAAAAATCCATCATCCTATCTCCTTTCTAAGAAGTGTGTCTGAGACACGTTACAGTATCTCTTCGGTGCTTATTTTTACTCTGCGTTCCTTTGTCGGAGCAGAAAAACAGACAAAATCAGTACAGCAGGGAAAATGCAACCGGCCAGCATACCTGCCTTCAGATCGTCGCCGGTGTTTTGTGTGACAAATCCAATAACAAATGGTCCAATGGAACCGCCCATATCTCCGGCCATGGCGAGAAGTGCGAACAGTGCAGTTCCGCCAAGTGGAATTTTAGAGGATGAAATACTGATGGTTCCCGGCCACATAATTCCTACGGAGAAACCACACACAACGCAGCCTGTAAGATTTAAAAGAGGATATGGTGCGAGAGCTGCAGCCAGATAACAGATCAGGCAAAGTGTACCGGATGCGATCATGAATTTTGTTAAGTCAATTTTTTCCCCGTATTTACCATAGAAGGTTCTGCTGATGCCCATCATCACAGCAAACAGGCACGGTCCTGCAATGTCTCCAATGCTTTTTGAGAGACCTAATGCAGACTCGGCATAAGCGGAAGCCCATTGCGCCATCGAAATCTCGCTTGCTCCGGCGCAGACCATAAGAACAAGGGAAATCCAGAAAATGGGAAGACGGCACAGCTGACGAATGGTAAGTCCTTCTTCGCTTCCGGTCAGTGATTCAATCGGGCAGGAAAGAAAATTAAACGTATTGTACAGTGGAAGTACAGCCCAGATACATGCGAGGATCGGCCAGCGTTCCATACCAAAAACTGCCAGAAAAGCAGTGGAGAGTAAGATGACGCCTACAGACCCCCAGCAGTAAAAGGAGTGAAGCAGACTCATAACGCTGTCCTTATTGTCAAACGGACAAGCTTCTACGATTGGGCTGACAAGAACTTCAATCAGTCCGCTTCCGGCGGCATAGATCATGGCGCTGAGCAAAATTCCTGCATAGGTATTTGGCAGAACTGCTGCGGCCGTAGTGTTCGTTTCGTTGCCGTTCACCGTGTTCCATGGAGCGACAACGATTCTTTTTGTATAATAACGTAAAATAATGTCGTTTTCACTGGAATATATCCTCTGTTTATTGTATAATATCGTAAAATAGAGAGGGCCGTGCCTGAAAAACGGAGGCGGGGAAAGATGGAATTTAATACATTTTATAACAAGATCCAAACGGATGAAAGCATGATGGAAACGATACAGCATGGAAACAGTGAGTATCCGTTTCAATTGTATTACGACGATCTTGCGTTGTTTGATTTTCATTGTGTAGAATGGCACTGGCATGTGGAGTTTGAGTTTGTTTTTGTACAGGAGGGAACAGCAACCTTCTGGGTTGGCGAAAAGCAGTTTTCACTGGGACAGGGAACGGGCATTTTTATTAACTCAAAGATTTTGCATCGCTATTTTTCTGAAGGCCATGCGATTGTGCCAAATTTCGTTCTGAAACCGACATTTCTCGCTCCGGCAGACAGCCTGATTTACAAAAAATACATTGCACCGATACAGGCGTGTAAGGTGGACTGCATTGTCTTTTGCAGGGAAATAAAATGGCAGGCAGAAGCGCTGGAGCTCATGCAGAAAATTCTCAAAGCGCAGGAATCAGACAAAGACCGGGAACTGGTTACTTTATTTCTGACGCAGGAATTGTGGCACTTGCTTTATTTGCACATGGATTCGGAAGTGCTGCAGAAAAAAAGAGAAAATACGGCATCCTCACAGGGAAGAACACAGCTGATGATGCAATATATTCATCAAAATTTCCGACAGAATCTTACCTTGGAGGATATCGCCGGGCAGGCTATGGTGAGCAAGAGTACGGCATTGAATCTGTTCCGAAGATATCTTCACGATACGCCGGTACATTATCTGGTGAAGTATCGTCTGCAGGAGGCTGCAAAGCTTCTGGCCACGACGGAGAAAAAGATAACTGTAATTTCCGGCGAGACGGGATTTGAAAATATGGATTATTTTTGCAAAGCATTTAAGAAGTATTATGGGAGGACACCAACGGAATACCGAAGAAAAAAACAAATGGATACGGATGACAGAGGATGGATCGTTCAAGATGTAGTGTAAGAGAAAAAGGATATATAGAGCGGAGCGTTGACAAAAAAGACCGCAGAAAGTGGATAAAAGTGCGGTAGACATAAAATAAAATTACATTCTGAAAAAGGAGCGGAATCTGGTGTGGGTTCTGCTCCTTTTTGAATGGAAAATTATGGAATATACGTATTCGGCACAGCCAAAAATTCTTCTACATATTGTTCCAATGCCGCAAGCAGTTCTTCAAGCGGAAAGACCTTCAGATCCTGCGCAGCCTCCGGCGGGACGGAGAGGAAGTGATGGAGGAGGTCAAGTACCTGTTGGACGTTCTCGTACTGAATTTCTGTGATTCCAGGGTTCGTGACGTTAGGATCGAGATCGAGCGGGATGCAATAGCGGTTGACAAGATAGGTATTCATTTGGGTATAGTCCCCGTAATAATACTCCTCCGTGAGATATCTGGAAAATGGAATGAATGTCTGCGATTTTTTGATATAAACCGTTGCAATCTCATCTCTCATATCTGTAATTTCCCCATCCGCATTATAAAATTCCACAATCTGCGGAATAAAATCCTTAAAAAATTTCCGGTCAATATAAAGATGAAAATAATATCCCAGTGCGCTCGAATCTGGCAGAAGTGAACGGTATTTCGCCGTAAACCGCGTAAGGTCCGGGAATACCATCATTTTTTCACGGTAAAGCGGGTCGCGGAAATGGGAGGATTCTTTTTGCTGCGTCGCATCCGGCAGAAGATTTCCGATCAGAAAATCATTTACCGATGAAATCGGATATGGAAAATCCGGATGGGACGGGAGGTGCTTTAACAGCATTTGGGCTGCGGTGAGATGTAAGATAAAACCTGGCATGGGAATGAAGGTGTCCTTTCGTATTTGCTTCTAATCTAAACAAAATGGCAGCGTTTGTCAAATTCTATTTGAGTTACTCTAAATTCTAAAAAAAACATAAACACCGGCAAATTTCTTGACATAGAAATTTGCCGGTGTTATTATTTAACGCACGTAAATAAATAACACTGTTAAGCATTTGCGCAAAAAGGAGGGGGACAACATGAAGGATGCATTTGAAAAACTGTTTCGTGCGATGCACCAGTTTAAAAAACTGAACGTATCAGACCTGATTCCGGGACTCAGCAGCTCCGAATTTTCCATTATGGGTGCGATTTTGCAAATGGGAGAAAACGGAAGAATTACAAGCTCCGAACTGGCAGCAAAGACCAAAACACTTCCGCCGGCTGTATCGCGGACACTGCGCGGACTGGAGGAAAAAGGATATGTAGAGCGGACCGTTGACAAAAAAGACCGCAGAAATACGTATATCAGTCTGACAGAGCAGGGCTGGAAAAAGGGGGAAGAGGTACGGGACAGAATGCAGGATTTTGGCTGTTCTGTGATGTCACAGTTAAAGGAAGAGGATATAGATCAGCTGGTTGCTTATCTGGATCGTATCTATGAGATCGCAGAAAAAGAAATTGAAACCCGAAAACGACAGAATTAGTGTGCCGGCAAGCTGGTACACAAAAAAAGACAGAAAGGGGAAAAAATGAGTAAGATTTTCAAAAACATGCTCCCGTACTGGAAATCAATTCTTGTGATTCTTATGCTGTTATTTGTCCAGGCGTGGTGCGACCTGTCGCTCCCGTCGTACACATCCGACATTATTGATGTGGGCATTCAGAACAGCGGTGTTGAGCATGTTACGCCCAAAAGGATCACAGAGGAAGAATTTCAGACAGCAAAATTCATCATGACGGATGATGAGGCAGACTTGTGGGAAAGCCTTTATACGAAAAAGAACGGCTATTATGAGCGGAACAAAGTTTCCGAAAAAGAGCTTGATGCAGCGGATGAAACGCTGACCGTTGCACTCCTTATGAATTACCAGATGGGTGCGATGGAGGAAACTACCTTCAAACAGCTCATGGCGCAGCAGACCGGTCAGGATGTTTCTGCATTTGAAAACATGACCATAGAGCAGATCGGCGAGATGATGCATGTGGAGCTGAAGAGCTTCCGGCAGGAAAAAGAAGATGAGGATGGAAACAAGGCGGAAGTGACCAGTGTGGATGTCCGTCCGATTTTTGCATCCATGCTCGAGAGTGGACAGATGGAGAAAGATGACGTGCTTTCGATGCGCGACAACATGGAAAAAACGCTCGATACGATGGGAAGCTCGCTGGTAAAATCAATGGGAATTGCCTATGCGGTTTCCGTAGATAAAGCGGCGGGACTTGATATCGACCGGATTCAGAAGTCGTATCTTCTGACGGCTGGCCTTAAGATGGTCGGCATGGCACTTCTGATGGGTGTGGTAACGGTTTTTGTCGGACTGTTTGCATCCCGCGTCGCTGCCGGAATCGGTCGTGATCTGAGAGATCAGGTATTCAAAAAGGTTGTCGGATTTTCCAATGCGGAAATGGATCAATTCTCCACCGCATCTCTGATTACGCGAAGTACAAATGATATCCAGCAGATCCAGATGGTATCGGTGCTGCTGCTGCGCATGATTGCGTATGCGCCGATCCTTGGTATTGGCGGTGTCATTAAGGTGGTAAAAACAGGGGCCGGCATGGGTTGGATTATCGTACTGGCAATTATTGTGATTATCAGCTATGTCATGTTGCTTGTATCCATTACAATGCCAAAATTCAAAAAGATGCAGAAGCTGGTCGATAACATTAACCTGGTTTCCCGTGAGATCCTGACCGGACTTTCCGTCATCCGTGCATTCGGAAGAGAAGATAAAGAAGAAGAGCGTTTTGATACGGCAAACCGGGAGCTGACCGGGACGACACTGTTTACCAACCGTGTCATGACCTTTATGATGCCCGGCATGATGATGATTATGAATGTACTGACCGTAGGAATTGTCTGGTTTGGTGCACACAGAATCGACGAGGGTACGATGCAGGTCGGTGCAATGACAGCGTTCATTACCTATGCCATGATGATTGTTATGTCCTTCCTGATGCTGACGATGATGTCTATCATGCTGCCGCGTGCTGCAGTTGCAGCAGGCCGTATCGACGAGGTTGTCCGGACAGAGCTTTCGATTCAGGATGCCGAAATGCCGGAAAAATTAGACGTACACAATGGCGTTGTCCGCTTTAGCCATGTCAATTTCCGGTATCCGGGAGCAGAAGAGGATGTATTGCATGATATTGATTTCGTGGCGGAGCCGGGAAAAACAACGGCAATTATCGGAAGTACCGGCTGCGGAAAATCAACGCTGGTAAACCTGATTCCGCGTCTCTACGATGTGACGGGCGGACAGATTACCCTGGACGGAAAAGATATCCGAAACATTACCATGAAGGATCTGCGCGACGAGATTGGCTTTGTGCCTCAGAAAGGCGTGCTGTTCTCGGGAACAATCGCATCGAACCTGCGCTTCGGAAAAGAAAATGCAACCGATGCCGAGATCGAAAAAGCAGCCGCGATTGCACAGGCAACAGAGTTTATTGAAGCAAAAGACGATAAATATGACACCGCGATTTCCCAGGGCGGAACGAATGTGTCCGGCGGACAGAAACAGCGTCTGGCGATTGCACGTGCGATTGCCAAGGATCCGAAAATCTTTATTTTCGATGACAGCTTTTCTGCACTTGACCTGAAAACGGATGCGGCGCTTCGAAAAGCACTGGCGGAGAATGTCAAAGACAGCACCGTGATTATCGTGGCACAGCGAATCAGTACAATTCTCCATGCGGAGCAGATTCTGGTGCTCGATGACGGAAAGGTAGTCGGAAAAGGTACACATGAAGAACTGCTGAAGAACTGTAAGGTTTATCAGGAGATTGCAAAATCCCAGCTTTCGGCGAAGGAGCTTGGAATAGAAAGTGAGGTGGCTGACCATGAGTGACAGGAGAAATCAGCAGCCGCGCAAAGGAGGACCGATGGGAGGCATGGGCCGCGGCATGCAGCCGGGCGAAAAGCCGAAGAACCTGAAAAAATCGATCAAACAGCTTGCACAGTATATCGGAAAGTATAAAATTGCGATTTTTGTCGTTATGCTCTGTGCCGCATGTTCGACCGTGTTCAACGTTGCGGGACCGAAGATTCTCGGAAAAGCAACAACGGCATTGTCTGAGGGACTGATGGAAAAAATCAGGGGGACAGGCAGCATTGACTTTACAAAAATCGGAAGAATTCTGTTGTTTACCCTTGGCCTGTATCTGATGAGCGCCCTGTTCAGCTTCATCCAGGGCTGGATTATGACCGGCGTTACCCAGAAGGTATGCTATCGGCTCCGAAAGGAAATCTCGGAGAAAATCAACCGCATGCCGATGAAATATTTTGAGAGCCGCACCTATGGCGAAGTACTCTCCCGCATTACCAACGATGTCGACACACTGGGTCAGGGACTGAACCAGAGCATTACCACAATTATCACATCCGTGGCAACGCTGGTCGGCGTTCTGATCATGATGCTGAGTATCTCCCCGCTGATGACACTGATCGCACTTGTGATCCTGCCGATTTCTATGGGGCTGATCGGACTGGTGACGAAAAAATCCCAGAAATTCTTCCGTGACCAGCAGGAATATCTGGGTCATATCAATGGACAGGTTGAGGAGGTTTACGGCGGACATCTTGTAATTAAGGCATTTAACCGTGAAAAGGATACCATTGAGGAGTTCGAGAAAACCAACAGCATTCTCTATGATTCCGCATGGAAATCGCAGTTTTTATCCGGCATGATGCAGCCGATTATGATGTTTGTCGGGAATTTGGGCTACGCCTGTGTGGCGCTGACCGGAGGTCTGCTGGCAATCCGAAACGTGGTTACAATTGGTGATATCCAGGCATTCATCCAGTATGTGAAAAACTTTACCCAGCCGATCCAGCAGATTGCGCAGGTCATCAACATGGTACAGTCGATGTCGGCGGCATCCGAGCGTGTCTTTGAATTCCTGAACGAGGAAGAGGAGGACCAGATTGTCGAGAATCCGGCAGCAATCGAGACTGTGACAGGAGAAGTCACCTTCGACCACGTACATTTCGGCTACAACCCGGAGCAGATCATCATCAACGATTTCAGCGCCAAAGTAAAACCGGGCCAGAAAATCGCCATTGTCGGTCCGACCGGAGCCGGAAAGACGACGATGGTCAAACTGCTGATGCGCTTCTACGATGTCAACAGCGGAGCCATTCTGCTGAACGACCACAACATCAAAGACTTCAACCGCAGAGAGCTGCGCGATGCCTTTGGTATGGTTCTGCAGGATACGTGGCTGTTCAAGGGCAGTATCATGGAAAACATCCGCTACGGCCGGCTCGATGCGACAGATGAGGAAGTCATCGCAGCAGCAAAAGCCGCAAGAGCCCACCACTTCATCCAGACCCTGCCGGGCGGCTATCAGATGGAACTGAATGAAGATGCCAGCAATGTGTCGCAGGGACAGAAACAGCTGCTGACGATTGCAAGAGCCATTCTTGCTGATAATAAGATCCTGATCCTCGATGAGGCAACCTCATCTGTCGATACGAGAACCGAAATCGAGATCCAGAAGGCAATGGATAACCTGATGAAGGGCAGAACGAGCTTTGTCATCGCCCACCGGCTGTCCACCATCCGCGATGCGGATCTGATTCTCGTCATGAAAGACGGAGACATCATCGAGCAGGGCAATCACGAAGAACTGCTCGCGGCAAATGGGTTCTATGCAAATCTTTACAATTCGCAGTTTGAGGATGTGGTGGCGTAAGAGCAGTGGTCCCTACTGTGAGTGGGAATTACAATTCAAAGAAGCAATTCATTTCAGCACCTGCGTCAGTAAAATGATGCAGGTGCTGTTTTGCTTTACGGTTTATCCCAGATACTGCGTCTTGTCCCAGATTGCTTGAGAGAAAAGGAAAAATCTGATATGCTGTTGAGAAATAGAATCTGCAGAAATATGGGGAGATTACGATGCATTTGATTTTATGTGATGACGATAACGTCTTTTTAGATAAACTGGAAACCAGGATCCGCGGTCTGTGTCAGAAGCATGGGATTGCGGTGGAGATGGAACGGTATGATTCTTCGAAGAAGATGCTGGAGGGGCTGAAGGATCTGGATACGGTTCCTGTTTTTTTGATTGATATTGATATGCCGGAAGTGAATGGATTTGAGGTTGCATCCTTTTTGAAAAAATGGAACCGGGAGTGCTGTATCGGGTTTGTGTCGAATAAGGATGAGCTGGTGTTTCAGGCATTTGCGTATCATCCGTTCTTTTTTATCCGCAAAACGCATCTGGATGAGGAGCTGGAGCCACAGCTTTTGGAGCTGCAGAAGAAAATGGGGGTGAAAGTGCCCAAAATAGAGCTGCAGACCGGGAGGCAGACGGTGGAGGTTGCGCTCGATACGATCTGGTTTGTGGAGAGTGAGAAAAATTATCTGCTGTTTTACCGGGAGAAAGATGAGCGGGGCGATGCTATCCGGGCGAGGATGAAAATTGCGGAGGCAGAAAAAGAGCTGGAACCGCATGGATTTGTGAGGACACACAAAGGGTATCTGGTCAACATAAATTATGTGTACCGGCTGCGGGAAAATGAGATTCTCTTGCTGAATGGGAAACATGTTCCGGTCAGCAGAAGTTATCTGAACCAGGTACGGATGAAAATTATGGGGGCGGTGATGGGATGAGTGCGACATTCTGGAAAGTTTTTGAACTTACGATTTCTGTTTTGGAAAATATGCTTCTGTTGGGATTCTGCATGGATTTCATGCAGCAGCGGCCGAAAGGAAAACGGGGGAAAATGCTGTGGCTGCTCGCGGTACTGGTCGGAATGATTTTTCCGGCGCTGGAGAAGTATCCGGAGATTTATGACCGGTGGGAATTATGGCTTACATTGCTCTGGCTGGTGGGGTATCTGGCAGTGAGTACGCGGGGCAGTATTCTTCGAAAAATCATTGCTGCAGTAGTTGCGAGGGAATTAACGACGTTTGTGAATACCGCAGTTCTTTTTGGATGCAGTTTGCTTCTGCAAGAGAGTGTAGCATCTTTTATTCAACAACAGGATATCGCGAGAATTGCTACTGTTCTTTTGACAAAAATCTTATATTTTTTTGTGGGCAAAATTTTAAACGGCCTTCTTTTTGAAAGAAAAAATCTGGTGAGCTGGCAGTGGATTGTTATAGGATGCAGTCTTGTATTCTCAACCGTTGCGGGAAAGACATTGATTACCTTGTCCAGAGATTTTCCGGGAATCCAGATGCAGGAACAGAAATTAATGCTGCTGTGCGTGGCCTGTATCTGGCTGACCTGTCTGATTATGTATTTTATAGTACAGCAGATGAGCAAAGACAATCAGACCAAACTGGAATACGAGCTGATGAAGGAAAAAGAAAAGTATTCCAAAGAGAGCATGGAAATCATCAAACGAGGCAACGAAGAACTGCGGGAGTTTAAACACGATCTGAAAAATTATCTCCTCCCGATGCAGGAGATGGCAGAAAAGATGCCGCAGTCCGAAATGGCAGATGCCTGGGAAAAGATTTACCAGAAGATGGAAAATGTGCAGACGCTGATTCAGACCGGAAACAGTTATGTGGATTCGATGATCAACACGAAAATTTCTCTTGCGCGGAGCGAAAAAACAGATGTGAAATGTACGATACTGAGCAGAATGGATGGCGTTGACGGCCTGGAATTCTGTTCGGTCTTTGGGAATCTGATGGACAATGCGATCGAGGCAGAGAGAAGCATTGCGGATGGAAAAAAGATTGAGATTCTGATCGACGAAAAGATGGGCTATCTCCGGCTGCTGGTGCAGAATAAAATCGACAGATCCGTTTTGAAAGAAAATCCGGAGCTGCGGACGACGAAGAAAACGGAAGGTGTGCATGGAATCGGCCATAAGAGTGTCGAGCGGACGATGCAGAAGATGGGCGGAGCTGTGAAATATTATGAAAAAGACGGAATGTTCTGTGCGGAGACAGTCTTCCCTGTGAAATAAAAAGTAAGAAAGACTTTGTGTGGATGGAAAAAGCGAAACGCTGATCCGGAGACCAAAGTCTTTTTTGCATTTTATCCCAGATAGCGCATCTTGTCCCAGCTCTGTTGTCGGAGAAGAGAAATTTCGATATGCTCAAAACAGTTACCGGAAAAGAAAACAGTAGAAAGGGGTACTGTATGAAAAAACGAGTATGGGGAATTGTCATGGCAGGATTGCTGCTGATGGGATGCCAGAACATGGGAAATGAGCAGATACAGACAACACAGGCGCAGTCAACGCAGACACAACCGGATCAGAGCGATTTCGGTGAGGAGCAGGAGAACGGACAGCAGTTAAAAAATGGAGATCACATCAGTCTTTCCCTTGGCAGCCAGGTATCCATCGACGCAGTAGTCGAAATGTCGGATAAAAACTGGAATGGGATCGAAAAATGCACGGCAAAAATGGATGGCTTTCAGGGGGAGAAGATATTTGAGGAATTGTTTGGAAAGATTCCTGAGGATGGTGTGAAAAAAGAAGAAGGATATGAAGGGACTCCTGCATTTAACTATTTCTATGAAGGAACGCTGGGTGAAAAACTGCGGAATCAGAATGGAACGATACGCGTCAGCAGTGGGCTGGACCTGGAAACAGAAGAAGGAAAAAAGATTTATTCCAATCTGCCGGTTGAGTATATTTCCGCAGGCAACGGCGAGGGAATTATGATTTATGGAGGGGAGCAGGAGGTCACGCTGGAAAACGAAGAAGATCTGATTGCACAGTGCCAGCAGTTCATCGAACAGGTCGGTGGCTGGGAGCAGGCTTCCCTGACGGATGCGTATGGATTTTCCTGCGAGCAGATGGAACAGCAGCAGGAAGCATCGATACAGGCAGAGGAAAACGGGGAACTTTTGAAACCACAGGAGATAGAAGAGTATGAATGGTCCGAAGCAGACAACTGCAAACTCCTGTTTTTCCAGAGCTATCTGAATGGAATTCCGGTGCTGTGCAATGAAGTGAACCGGCAGGATGAGCTTTTTATTCCAGCCACCAAAATACGGGCAGTTATAACAAAAGAGGGCATCGAGTATCTTTCCGCAGACGGTCATTTTGCCGTTCAGGGGAAAGAAACCATTTCGCCTGCCGGGAAAGATACCGTGATGGAAACACTGAAAAATAAGTTTGATCTCACAAGTGCAGATCCCGTGACACTCGACCGGATGAAGCTGATCTACTATCCCGTCACGACGGGAAGAGATGAGGACGGTTTTCTGACATGCGATATGATTCCGGCATGGCAGTTCCGGTATGTGGTGGAGGACATCTCCATGTATGTTTATATCAACGCAGCCGACGGCAGCGAAATTGTGGGGTGATGAAAAGAAGATGACATTTTTTCAAATGATGAAAATGGATTTCAGGCGCATGTTTCTGTCCGGAAAATTTTATTTTGCCATGGCGGGGACCATGTTCGTGACTCTGCTGAACATCAGCCAGGAGGCGGCACATGCGTGGAACGATACTTCTCTGTGGTATCTGGTAAAAAGCAGCCACGGACTGGGCGCATTTTTCGGGGTGTTTTCGGTTCTGGCAGTGCTGCCGTTTGCCTTGAGCTACTGGGAGGACAGACGAAATCACTATCTCTGTTTCGTGGAAACGCGGGCGGGAAAAACGGCGTACTGCTGGTCGCATCTTTGTGTCACGTTTCTGGGAGCATTCCTCTGCATTTTCCTTGGCATGACGGCGGCCTACAGTCTTCTGCTGCTGAAAATGCCGATGCTTCGGGCGAGTGATGCGGAATCCTTATTGTATGAAATAGAAATGGGAGACGGCAAAGGGGATTATTTGATTCTGAGCAGAACCTTTCCGCAGATGTATTTTATCGCAAGTATTGCAGCCGATGCGGCCAGATATGCGTTCCTTGCTGTGACAGTGTTTGCAGCCTCCGGAAAAATAAAGAATCTGTTCGTGCTGGCGAGTCTGCCGATTCTGCTGGAATACGTATCGCTGATCCTTGCGGATTCCCTTGGACTGCCGCGGTGGATGCGGTGGTACGCCTTTAACGGAACCAGAATTGACACTCTGTCCGATTTTTTGGGGATTTCCGGCTATTTTCTGATCCTGGCATTTCTGATCGGTGTGGTCTTTTGGCTACTCATGCGAAGGAGGGAACTCGATGGATAACATACGAAAGATACACCATGTCTGCCAGATCCGGCTGAGAAAAACATTTACAACGCTGCGGTTTTACGTTGCCCTTCTGTGGGTACTGCTGGAGTTTCAGGGGACAGCTTCCGGGATCCGCGCATTCTGCAAAACTTCGGGAATCGATGTGACATTCTGGATTCTGCCGTTTCTGACGCACCGCTGTTTTGCGCAGGTTATGATTGCGCTCGGTGCATTGCTGCTTTTCTGTGACGCACCGTTTCTGAAACCGGACAGCAGTTTTCAGATTCTGCGCGCCGGGCGGAAAAACTGGTTCTGGGGAAATGTTCTGTATCTCTGGATTCTTTCGCTGATTTACACGGTGTGCCTTGCCATTCTCCCGGTACTGCTGGTGTTTCCTTATGTCGGATGGGAAAATGGCTGGGGAAAAGTGCTCGGTCTTCTGACAACGGATGCGGCGTACAGTGTTGAGATGGAAGCGCTGAATGGTCTGATTCTTTCCCGATTTTCGGTTCCGCAGGCGATGGTGCTTACCATGCTTGCAATCTGGATTTTGACGGTGATGATTGGAATGGCGGTGTATGCGGGAAATTTTCTGATGAGACGGGGATTTGGAGTAGTCATCGGCTGCGGCATCGCACTTACGGCGCTTCTGTTGAGTAAATTTTCCAACATCACAATCGGCTATTACTGCGCGCCGCCGCTTTGGATGAATATTGCAAGCTACAAGTGGCAGGGGTATGGAAACGGGCCGTCGATAGTGTATGTTTACAGTGTCTTTGCGGCTGTCATCGGCGCATGTACGATCCTTTCGTATCTTGGAATTCGGAAGAAGGATCTGAATTTTGTGGAGGAAATTTAAGGCGATGGAAGAAAAGATCAGAATAGAAAACGTGACAAAAAAGTTCGGCAGCTATGCGGCGCTGGATGGGATCAGTCTGAATTTTGAGAAGGGGAAGATTCACGGAATCATCGGAAGAAACGGAAGCGGCAAGACGGTTCTGTTCAAATGCATCTGCGGATTTCTGCGGGTGGACGGCGGTGCGGTTTTGGTGGATGAAAAACAGATCGGAAAAGAAATCGAAGCGCCGGAGAGCATTGGCGCTATCATCGAAACACCGGGCTTCCTTCCGGGATACAGCGCAAGGCAGAATCTGCAGTTTCTTGCCGGTATCCGCAGGAAAATCGGAAAGAAAGAGATCGACGAAGCCATCCGAAAAGTCGGCCTGGACCCGGAGGCGAAAAAGCACGTCGGCAAATATTCCCTCGGCATGCGCCAGCGCCTCGGCATTGCACAGGCGATCATGGAAGATCCGTCCCTTCTGATCCTGGACGAGCCCATGAACGGCCTCGACAACCAGGGCGTGCAGGAGATGCGGCAGCTGTTTTTGAAACTGAAAGACGAAGGAAAAACCATCCTTCTGGCCAGCCATAACCGGGAAGACATCGCAGCCTTGTGCGATACAACGGTGGAGATTGACAGAGGGAAGATTGTAGAATAGCGGAAGAAGATAAAGCAAAAAAATCGCCTGCCATGCATAAAGTATGGACAGGCGATTTTCTTTGCCAGGCGATAATTTGAGAAATGCGCAGAACGTGTTTCTCATAGTTCGGAAAGGAGTTTTTATTTCCTGAAAAACGGAAAATGTGCAGAAATGCTAAAAAGTCGCTCTGAAAATGTGTAAAAAGGGAGAAAAGTCGCTCATTTTTTGTGAATCCAGTTGTTTTCCAGTGAATGAGAGGATATAATAAAAATACAGAGAAGACGAAAATCTGGAAAAGGAGGAAAAGATGGTTTATTTAAAACGAAAAATTGATGCATTTCTGACAGAATGGAAAAACAATCCAGACAGAAAACCATTGATTGTAAAGGGCCCGCGCCAGGTTGGAAAAACAGAATCGATTCAGCGGTTTGGAAGCAGGAATTATCAGAGTGTGATTTATATTAATTTTGTAGAAGAACCGAAATACAAGATGATTACGACAGATGGATATAAAGCGGAAAATATTGTAAAAAACATTTCACGAATGGATCCGTCGAAACGGTTTCTGGAAGGAAACACATTAATCTTTTTTGATGAACTGCAGGAATTTCCCGATATTGCCACAGCACTGAAATTTTTTAAGATAGACGGCAGGTTCGATGTGATCTGCAGTGGATCGATGCTGGGAATCAATTATCGGAAAATTGAAAGCAACAGCGTGGGATATAAATCGGATTATGAAATGTTTTCTATGGATTTTGAAGAATTTTTATGGGCCAAAGGTTACGATGACGGTTTTGTGGAAGAGATGCTGGAACACATGCAAAATCTGACTCCGTTTAATGAGGTGGAAATGGCAGTATGCAGCGAACTTTTTCTTGATTACTGCATTTTGGGCGGAATGCCGGCTGTGGTGCGGGAGTTTATAGAAAAAGGAAATTTTGAGGGATCGCTGGAGGTACAGAGACAGCTGATTGCCGATTATAAAGAAGATATTCGTAAGTACGCAGAAGGAATGGATCAAACCAGAATATTGAATGTGTTCAATCATATTCCGGTTCAGCTTGCCAAAGATAATAAAAAATTTCAGATTTCCAAAGTGGCATCCGGAGCGCGTTTCCGCGATTACCGGGGCTGCATCGAATGGCTGAATGATGCGGGAATGGTCAATATTTGTTACTGCATGAATTTTCCGGAACTGCCGCTGAAAGGAAATTATGATGAGAAAAAATATAAACTCTATTTTGCAGACAGCGGCTTACTTGTTGCAATGCTTGATGAAGAAGCACAGGAAGATTTGAGGAGCAACAAAAATCTTGGGGTTTATAAAGGGGCACTTTATGAGAATGTTGTCGGAGAAGCACTGGTCAAAGCAGGATATGGGCTTTATTACTACAAACGGGATGATTCTTCACTGGAACAGGATTTTTTTGTGAGAACAGCAGATGAATTGATTCCAGTCGAAGTAAAAGCAAAAAATGGAATGGCAAAGTCGATGCGGACGTTGATCAGCGGTAAAAAATATGCGGATATTCACTGCGGCATCAAGTTTACGGGAAGTAATATTGGGTATGGTGAGGATATTTATACCTTTCCATATTTTTGCGCCTTTCTGTTAAAGAGATATTTAGCAGGATTCCATAGATGAGAAAAGTGAGCTAAGATAAGCAGGAGTATTAAGAAAGTGAGGACAAAAAACATGGCAGACAGACACACAACCGAAAAACTGCTGGAGGGCGAGCGCCTTTCCGGAAAAGTAACATTATTTGCGAAAGTAACGATTTTACCGGGCGACGAGCTTCCGTATCATGAGCATCACGGAGAGACAGAAACGTACCACATCTTATCCGGCGAGGGAATGTATCAGGATAATGACAAGACCTATCCAGTACAGGCTGGTATGACGACGTTCTGCGAGGACGGCAGCGGCCATGCGATTTCCTGCCTTGGGGAAGAGCCGCTGGTCTTTCTGGCGATGATTCAGAAAAAAGCAGAATAAGCAGGTACGGATATGAGCAGAAAGAAAAAGCCCAGAATGGAATACCGCTATTACGAAGTGCCGGAAAAATGCCCGGTGCTGGTGCTGCAGGGAGAAAAATGGGTGCAGAATTATGGGTACCAGATTGATTATCTGCATTTTCATAACCTGATGGAGATCGGTTTCTGTTATTACGGTGAGGGAACGATTGTTTTGGAAGAAAAAGAAATACCGTACGACGGGGGGGCATTTACGGTAGTACCAAAGAATTTTCCGCATACCACGAATTCGAAGGAAAACAGCCTGTGCTCCTGGGCATGGCTGTTTATTGATGTGGAGGGCTTTATCATGGCGCTGTACAAGGACAATCCGCGTATGGCACAGAAGCTGATTTCACGCATTAACCAGAGGGCTCATTTCTCAAAAAAGGAAGACAGGCCTGCGGTAGCGGAGCTGATCAAGCTGATTCTCAAATGTATGGAGGAAAAAGAAGAATTTTATCTGGAAGAAGTGAAAGGACTGACACGGGCACTCCTGATGCAGATTGCCAGGTGGAATGAGAAAGACGAGGAGCAGGAAAGAAACTCCATCGTGGATGATGCGAGCGTTACCTTAATTCTGCCTGCCCTGGATTATATCGGGGAAAATTTTCAGGAGAGTATCCGGATTGAGGAGCTTGCAGAGGTATGCCATATCAGTGAGACACACCTGCGCCGCATTTTTCAGGAATCGATGCGGATGCCGCCGGTGGAGTATATCAACTGGGTCCGGATCCGGGCGGCGTGCAAAGAGCTGCGAAAGACAAATGCCTCCGTAAATGACATTGCACTGCACTGCGGATTCACCACAATGTCTACATTTAACCGTAATTTTCGAAAGATTCTCGGCGTTTCTCCGCAGCAGTGGCGGAGCGCACCGGAACACTATGAACGGAATTTGTTGAAATTTGACATAAAAACGCAGGAGGGATGGTAATATCCGTTGAAATAACGATAGATGGTTGAAAGTGCACATGAAAGAGTCGAATATGCGCACAAGTGACGGAAAAATGTTGTTATAATTTGTACATGTTGAGGGGATAAAAACCTGAAAAGTGTACAAAACAACCAAAAGGATTTCTGCGCGAAAGATGCAGAAGTTCTGGTTGTAAAATAACATCTTAAGGAGGATGTGCAATATGAAAAGAAAAATTGTATCAATCGTAATGGCATCAGCAATGGTATTTGGACTGGCAGCATGCGGTTCCAGCGGCGGAACAACAACAAGCTCCAGCAATGGCGGAAACGATGCAGCAGCAAGTGATACCAGTGCAAAATCAGAGAGCAGCGACGTAGTAGAGGGCGGCTCTGATGACGACAACACCTTAACCGTATGGACCTGGGACCCGAACTTCAACGTTTATGCGATCAAGAAAGCAGCTGAAATTTATGCACAGGATCACGAAGGATTCAAAGTAGAAGTCAGCGAAGTACAGTCCGACGACATTGAAACCCGTCTGACCACAGCAGTTTCCGCAGGAGACTTAAGCACTCTGCCGGATATCTTCCTGATGCAGGATAACTCCTTCCAGAAATATGCAACCAACTATCCGGACATCTTCACCGATCTGACCGATTCCGGAATTGATTTTGGCGAATTCTCATCCGCAAAAGTTGCTTACTCTACTCTGGATGGAAAGAACTACGGAATTCCGTTCGACAATGGTGCCGTTATCGAGTGCCTGCGTACTGATATGCTGGAGCAGGCAGGCTTCACCGTAGATGATTTCACAGATATCACCTGGAATGACTTTATGGAGAAAGCAAAAGTTGTCAAAGAGAAAACAGGCCAGCCGATCCTGACATCTCAGGCCGGATCTCCGGACCTTGTTATGGAAATGCTGCAGTCCTGCGGTGAGTCCCTCTTCAATGAAGATGGATCTGTCAACATCGTAGACAACAAAGCACTGAAACCAATCCTTGAGATTTACAGCCAGATGGTAAAAGATGGCACTCTTGTAGAGGTTACTGACTGGGATCAGTACATTGCATCCATCAACAACGGAACCACAGCAGGCGTTATCAACGGATGCTGGATCATGGCTTCCATCACAGCAAACGATGATCAGTCCGGCAAATGGGCAATCACCAACATGCCGAAACTGGACGGCGTTGACGGAGCAACCAACTACTCCAACAACGGTGGTTCTTCCTGGGCAATTTCTTCCAACTGCAAAAAACAGGATCTTGCTATTGACTTTATGAAATCTACCTTCGCAGGCAGCACCGCTCTTTACGATGACATCATCGCAAAAGGCGCTCTGGCAACCTGGGCACCGGCAGGAGATTCCGAAGCATACGCACAGCCAGTTGCATTCTTCAGCGATGACCCGGTTTACGCAAAGATCGTTGATTTCGCAACCAAGACTCCATCCAACATCACCGGAGCATTCTACTACGATGCACGTGATGCTGTCGGAACCGCACTTTCCAATATCATCCAGACAGGAGCAGATATGGACAGCGAACTTCAGACCGCACAGGAAACTGTAGAGTTCAACATGGGTGGCTGATCAAATCCCATACATAAAAAAGTAGGACGATAAGAAACGGGTCTGCTTCCTGGACAGACAGAAGCAGGCCCGTTCTGTATCTATGAGGTGTGTGTTTGAAAAATGATTTCTGCAGGATAACATGAAATGTTGTCTGCAAAAAGATTTTTTCAAACACATGCCGGAGTAAAAAGAAAGGAAGATTCCATGAGCAGTCAGAAGAAAAAAGGAATGAACTTGGAAAGAAAACAGAATCTTACCGGATGGGTTTTCCTGATGCCGGCAACGATCCTGATCGCATGGATGAGCTTTTATCCGATGATTCAGGCATTCATCCTGTCTTTGCAGACAGGTATGGGCATCAACCTGAAATTTAACGGATTTGCAAACTATGCCCGTATTTTAAAAGACCCGACCTTTAAACAGACCTTAAGCAACACCTTCTTCTACCTGATTATTCAGGTACCGATCATGCTGATCCTCGGCCTGATGTTTGCTTCCATGCTGAACAACAAAGATCTGCGTTTCAAGGGACTGTTCCGTACCTGCATTTTCCTGCCGTGCGCAACATCTCTCGTATCTTACGCGATGATTTTCCGTTCCCTGTTCGCAAACGACGGTTTTATCAACACCGTTCTCCGCGGCCTCGGCATGAATCCGATCATGTGGTTCTCCAATGCGTGGACAGCCCGTGCGGTTATCATCATCGCCCTGATCTGGAGATGGACGGGATACAACATGGTATTCTATCTCTCCGGTATGCAGAACATTGAATATTCAATCTATGAAGCAGCCAAAATCGACGGCGCAAGCCCGCTGCAGACCTTCTTCAAGATCACCGTTCCGCTGTTGAAGCCGATGATCCTGCTGACTACGATTACCTCTACCAACGGTACCCTGCAGCTGTTCGATGAGTCCCTGAACCTGACTAACGGAGGTCCTGGAAAATCGACCATGACCATGTCTCATTATATTTACAATATGTCCTTTGTACAGAGCCCGAACTTTGGCTATGCGGCAGCAATGTCCATCCTGATCCTGATCATGGTAGCCATTCTGGCACTGCTTCAGATGAAAGTAGGTGACGAGCGATAATGGGAAAAGCAAAGAAATTTTTCATGTATCTGATTTTAAGCATAGCATCGATCCTTTCCGTTTTTCCGCTGTACTATATGTTCTGTGCATCCACAAACAGAAGTATTGATGTCATTGCCGGAAAATTGATTCCGGGTACGTATCTGGTTGAAAACTTTAAAGCGCTGATCGCGCAGCAGAACCTGCGTCTTGCACTTTGGAACTCCTTCCGCAATGCGACGATTCTGACCATTCTCTGTCTTCTGGTCTGCTCGATCGCCGGTTATGGATTTGAGATCTATCATGATAAAGCAAAAGATGCGGTCTTCACCGTACTTCTGACTGCGATGATGATTCCTTTCGCAGCCATCATGATCCCAATGTTCCGCATGTTTTCCCAGCTGAAAATGGTCAACACGATGGCAGCTTTCATGCTTCCTTCGATTTCAACACCGTTCATGATCATGATGTTCCGCCAGGCTTCCCGTTCCTTCCCGCACGATATCATCGAAGCGGCAAGACTCGATGGCTTAAGCGAGACAGGAATTTTCTTCCGCATGTATATGCCGACCATGAAATCGACGTATGCGGCAGCAACGATCATCACCTTTATGAACGCATGGAACAACTACCTGTGGCCGAAGGTTATCTTACAGAACAATGAATCCATCACCATGCCGATGCTGGTAGCGAACCTGCTCGGCGGCTACACTGTAGATTACGGTGTGCTGATGCTCGGCGTATTTATCTGTACGATCCCGACAGCAATCATTTTCTTCTGCTTCCAGAAGAGCTTCACAGAAGGTATCACAGGTGCCGTAAAATAAGAAAAAGAATCGAACAGAAAAGGTGGATATTTGGATGAATATCCACCTTTTTTTCAAAAGAGCAAAAAGAACAAAATTCCAGAAGGAGGAAAATAAAAATGAGTGTATTTCAGTATGAAAAAGTGAAGGACCCGACGTATTATGGAGAAAACCGGGTGCCGGCGCATTCCGACCACAGGTATTATGGATCGGTGGAAGAAATGGAGCAGCATGTGGAAAACTTCCGTCACAGTCTGAACGGACTGTGGAAATTTCACTACGCAAAGAACTACGAGAGCACGATTCCGGGATTTGAGACACCGGAGTATGACTGCACAAAATGGGATGATATCCGCGTGCCGGCGCATATCCAGATGGAAGGATACGACGCACCGCAGTATGCCAATGTGCAGTATCCGTGGGAAGGAAGAGAAGAAATCCAGCCGGGCGAGATTCCGGAGCGGTTCAACCCGACCGCTTCCTATGTGAAATATTTTGAAGTGCCGGATCAGATGAAAGGAAAACGGCTTTTTGTTTCCTTCCAGGGAGCAGAGAGCGGTATTGCCGTATGGCTGAACGGAACCTTCCTTGGCTACAGCGAGGATACGTTTACTCCGTCCGAGTTTGAACTGACCCCGTATCTGAAAGAGGGCGAAAATAAACTGGCAGCACAGGTTTTCAAATGGACGAGCGGAAGCTGGTGCGAGGATCAGGATTTCTTCCGTTTCTCCGGTATTTACCGTGATGTGTATCTGTACACGATTCCGGAGGTTCACGTTTCGGATCTGAAAGTACAGACGCTGCTGGATGATACGTTTACGAAGGCAGATCTGGTCATCGATACGAAAACGATCGGAAAAGGAAAGGTAAAAATTACCCTGTCAAAAGACGGAACGGTACTGCAGAGCACCGAAGGTGTGCTGGATGGGGAAACACAGTTTGTCCTGAAAGTCGATCACCCGGAACTGTGGTCCGCAGAGACACCGGTGCTGTATGATCTTCTGCTGGAAGTCACCGCAGAGGATGGAACGGTGCAGGAACTGATTCCGCAGAGAGTCGGATTCCGCCGCTTTGAGATGAAAGACCACATCATGATGCTGAATGGAAAGCGGATTGTCTTTAAAGGCGTCAACCGCCACGAGTTCAGCTCCGTATCCGGCCGTGTCGTTTCGAGAGAAGAGCTGATCAAAGACCTGACAACGATGAAACAGAACAACATCAATGCAATCCGTACCTGCCATTACCCGGATGCGGTCGGCATTTATGATCTGTGCGATGAATACGGTCTTTACATGATCGCGGAGTGTAACATGGAGTCCCATGGAACGAGAGATACGGATGCGGTACGAAGCGGAGATTTCTCCGGTGTTGTACCATGCGACCGCCCGGAGTGGATGGACTGTATGCTCGACCGTGTCAATTCGATGTATCAGAGAGACAAAAACCATCCGGCGATTCTGATCTGGTCCTGCGGAAATGAATCGTTCGGCGGAAAAGTTATTTTCGAGATGTCCCAGCTGTACCGGAAGATGGACCCGACCCGTCTCGTTCATTATGAAGGAGTTAATGACGACCGCAGATACAACGACACCAGCGATATGGAAAGCCGGATGTACACGACCGTCAATGAGATCCGGGAATTTTTATCGAAAGACAGAAGAAAACCGTATGTCTGCTGCGAGTATGCTCATGCAATGGGAAATTCCTGCGGTGCCATGAAGAAATATATGGATCTTGCCGAGGAAGAACCGCTGTTCCAGGGCGGCTTTATCTGGGATTATATCGACCAGTCAATCTACAAAAAAGACCGCTACGGAAAAGAATTTCAGGCGTACGGCGGAGACTTTGATGATCATCCATGCGATTACAATTTCAGCGGAAATGGTATTGTATACGGCGGCGAGCGCGATGCTTCCCCGAAGATGCAGGAAGTAAAATTCTGCTATCAGAACATTGCTGTGGATGTACAGAAAGACAAAGCAGTTGTAAAAAATAAGAACCTGTTTGTGAATACCGATGCGTTTGACTGCGTGGTAATTCTCGAAAAAGAAGGAAAGAAACTGAAAGAAGTGCCGATGGAAATTTCCGTGGAGCCGCTTTCCGAAAAAACAGTGGAGCTTCCGATTGCCGTACAGACCCTTCCGGGCGAGTATGCGGTGACCGTTTCCTTCCGCCTGAAAGAAGATACCGTATGGGGCAGACGCGGCCATGAAGTTGCATTCGGACAGGGTGTTTATGAAGTGGAAGCACCGGCGAAAGCAGAAAAACCGGCGAAATTTGAAGTGATCCGTTCCAACCATGATTTTGGTGTGCGCGGCGAGAATTTCGATGTGATGTTCTCCGATCTGAACGGCGGACTCGTATCGTACCGTTACGGCGGCGTTGAGATGATCAAAATGATTCCGAAACCGAACTTCTGGCGTGCGCCGATCGACAATGACTGCGGAAGCCTGATGCCGATGCGTTACAGCCAGTGGAAGATTGCTTCGATGTATCTGTCCCACAAATATCCGAACGGCAGCCATTATCCGGGACTGTATGCGCCGGAAATTGAAGTACACGAGGACTGCGCAGAAGTCAGCTACCGCTATGTAATGCCGACCACACCGGCGAGCGAGTGCCGTCTGACCTACCGTGTCTTCGGCGATGGAAGCATTCAGACGACGCTGACGTATGATCCGGTGAAAGAGCTCGGCGATATGCCGGAATTTGGCGTGATGTTCAAACTGGATGCCGATTACGACCATGTAACCTGGTACGGTATGGGACCGGAGGAGACGTATGTGGACCGCTGTGCCGGAGCAAAGCTTGGCGTTTATAAGAATAAAGTCGAAGACAATATGGCGAAATATCTCGTTCCGCAGGAGTGCGGCAACAAGGTTGGTGTACGCTGGGCAACCGTGACGAACCGCAAGGGCCGCGGTATGATGTTCAGCGGCGACAAGATGGAATTTTCCGCACTGCCGTACACACCGCACGAGCTGGAAAATGCGATGCATCCGTATGAACTGCCGCAGGTACATTACACCGTTGTGCGCGTGGCAAAACAGCAGATGGGTGTTGGCGGAGACGACAGCTGGGGTGCACAGACCCATCCGGAGTACCTGATTCCGATTGATAAAAAACTGGAGTTTACCTTTACGTTTAAGGGAATCTGATGTAAGATGTTCCAGAAAGCCGAAAAGCAGAACAGGCGGACTGATTTTTGAATTTCTGGATCAGAAACAGACAGCAAAGGCAGAAAATTTTGTAGAACAGCTCATTCTGCGCGGAGGAAGGATGGGCTGTTCGTGAAATAAAGGAGACAGAACAGATGCGTGGTAAAGAGGTAAATTTTGGAAAGCTCCTGCACGGGGGCGATTATAACCCGGAACAGTGGCTGGATTATCCGGAGATTCTGGAACAGGATCTGGCGTATTTCAAGAAAGCCAGAATCAACGAGGTTTCGCTTGGCATATTTTCCTGGGCATTTTTAGAGCCGGAGGAAGGAGTTTTCCGTCTGGAATGGTTAAAAGAGGTGATTGACCGCCTGTACGAAAACGGAATTGTGGTCATGCTTTCCACGCCGACGGCGGCAAGACCGCGCTGGATGGCGGAAAAATACCCGGAGGTGCTCCGTGTCAATGCAGCGAGAGAACGGAATCTGTACGGAGAGCGCCACAATCACTGCTATACCTCACCGGTTTACCGGGAAAAAACAAGAATCATCAATACGAAACTGGCGGAAATGTTCAAAGACCACCCTGGCGTGATTGCATGGCATATTTCGAATGAATATGGCGGAGAGTGCCACTGCCCGCTGTGCCAGGAGGCGTTCCGCGGCTGGGTGAAGAAGAAATACGGCACGCTGGATCAGCTGAACCGCGCCTGGAATACGGCATTCTGGAGTCATACGTACCAGAGCTTTGATCAGGTGGAAAGTCCGTCCCCGAAAGGAGATTCTTCGCTGCACGGACTGAACCTGGACTGGAAACGGTTTGTGACGGATCAGACCGCGGATTTTGTAAAATGGGAAATCAAAGCGCTGCGGGACGCCGGGGCAGAACAGCCGTCTACCATCAATATGATGTATAACTTTACCGGACTGAACTACTACAAGTTTGCCGATGTGATTGACTTTGTATCCTGGGACAATTATCCGACCTGGCATAAAGAGGCGGAGACGGTAACAGCGACGGATACGGGCATGCAGCACGACATTATGCGGAGCATTCAGAAAAAGCCGTTTTATCTGATGGAGAGCTGTCCTTCCGCGACAAACTGGCAGTCGGTCAGCAAGCTGAAAAAACCAGGCATGCTGCAGGCCGCGTCGCTGCAGGCGGTTGCGCATGGATCGGACAGTGTGCTGTATTTTCAGATGAGGCAGAGCCGCGGTGCATCCGAAAAATTTCATGGAGCGGTGATCGACCATTATGGCGGATCGGATACCAGGGTATTCTGTGAAGTGACAAAAGTCGGCGTAGCTTTGGAGCAGCTGCAGGAAGTGAACGGTTCGCAGAACCCGGCGGAAGCAGCCGTGATTTATGATGTCGAAAACCGCTGGGCGGTGGAAGATGCGGCGGGTCCGCGGAATGCAGGTGTTTTTTATAAAGAAACCGTGGAAAAGCCATATCAGGCATTCCGGAAACTGGGCATCAATGTGGATGTGATTGACGAGACGAGGAGCCTTAACGGGTACCGTGTGGTGGCGGCGCCGATGGTGTATCTGCTGCGGGAAGGATGGACAGAGAAGGTTCGGAACTTTGTGAAAAACGGCGGAATTTTTCTGCTGACTTACTGGTCCGGCATTGTGGATGAGACGGATCTCTGTTACTTAGGCGGAACACCGCATGACCTGATGGATGTGATGGGATTCCGGAGTATGGAGATTGACGGACTGTACGATGGCGAATGGAACGAAGGAATCCCGGAACCGGAAAATCCGCTGCATCTGGAACGGGCATACCGCTGCAGTCATCTCTGCGAGCTGGTGAAACTTTCTACAGCGGAAGCACTGATGACATACGGAAAGGATTTCTATGAAGGCATGCCGGCACTGACCCGGAATGTGTACGGAAAGGGAAAAGCGTATGCCGTTTGTGCGGACTTCGAACAGGGACTGTACGATGAAGTCTGCCGGAAACTGGCAGAAGAGGCCGGTGTGGAGCGGATCGTAGAAGAAGTTCCGGAAGGCGTGGAAGTCACGATGCGCGAGCAGAAGGACGGAACACGGTACGTGTTTGTCCAGAATTTCAACCGGGAGGCGGTTACAATCCAACTCCCAACGAAGCGTTACCCAGTATGGCAGGGAACGTATGACGGAACAATCGGAAGCTGGAAGACGATTGTGCTGAAAGGAAGATAAGAGAGAAGAAAAGTCTGTTGAGAAGAACCAGAATGGGCGGTTTCTCAACAGACTTTTTTCGTTCATGCATTTGCGGCGGCGTCTTCCTCCTGCGCCAGCTTTTTCTTGTACGCTTCGCCCCAGTCCCACATCGCGTCCATGATCGGGCGGAGGCTGAAACCGAGTTCCGTCAGCGAATATTCGACACGCGGCGGTACCTCGGCGTAAACTTTACGGTTGACCAGAACGCTCTGTTCCATCTGGCGGAGCTGGGAAGTTAAAACTTTCTGGGAGACATGGCCGATGGATTTTTTCAGCTCACCGAACCGCATCGTGCCGTGGAGCAGCAGATCGCGCAGGATCAGAACCTTCCATTTATCACTGATCAGAGTCAGCGTAGTTTCCACCGGGCAGGGCGGAAGATCGACAAGAGTAACGGGTGTTTTTTCAACAGATGACATAAGAGAATCCCTCCTGTGATAAAAAAAGAGTGAAGAGTCTGCAGAACAGGTGGTTTTACACAATAGTATCTTTTGGATACTTTGAGTATTATATTATACCGTTTAAAAATAAAGTGCAAGGAAAAATTTTTGCACTGAGCCGGGAAACCTATCAGGAGGTTTTGGATCAGGCACTGATACATCCAGGTACGTTTCTGGAACGGCTGACATTTTTTGCAGTGACCTTCACCGGCTGCATTGAGAACAGAGGGTTAAAACTGTGTCAGGAATGGGTACGCAATACCGTTGACCCGGATCTGATCGAAAATGAAGATGACCGCGGCAAGCCATGCGATCCGTTTCGCAGCATCTTTGGATGAGGTGTTTGTGGTATTGTCCGGCATCATCCGCGCATACAACAGCCTGATGCTTCAGCCGAATCCATATTTCGGAGCAGAGCTGAATTACTATAAGAGCTTCCGCTCTGCGTATGACCGTGCGTTTGAGACGGCAGATTATACCGAGCAGACGAAGAAAATCGGAAATGCCTTTGATGTGAATGAAGCGATGAAAGAGACCATTGACTTTGAAACGAAGAACAGTTTCCAGGGATATATGGAATAAAACAGAAAAAGGAACGAAGAGAAAGCGTACCGCGGGAAAAACGGCGGAATACGGAAATAGTTTCCTTTTGGTAACTACACCACAATATTGTGCTTACTTTACGAAAAGCCTCTGTGGATTTATGATAGAACCATCGAAAGAGAAAACAATCTTTCAAAAGAAACAATCTAAAAAATATTCAAAATGGAGGAAAGTAAAATGAGCAAAGTAGTAGAATTTTTAAGTGAGAATCCAGTACAGTATCTGGCAACGGTAGGCCGCGATGGAAAGGCAAAATGCCGTCCGTTTATGTTTGCAGGTGAGCTTGACGGAAAACTGTGGTTCTGCACCAACAACACCAAAGATGTTTACAAAGATATGCAGGAAAACCCGGAAATTGAAATTTCCGTTTCCAGCCCGTCCTACGCATGGATCCGTCTGCACGGAACGGCAGTGTTTGAAAAAAACATGGCCGCAAAAGAAATGTGCATCCAGAACCCGATCGTAAAAGGCCAGTACCAGACTGCTGACAACCCGATTTTCGAGGTATTCTATCTGGACAATGCACACGGTGTAATCGCAGACTTTTCCGGAAACCCGCCGTACGAGTTTTAATCTGTCGCTATGAATTTGAAGTAAAAAGAGAAAGGAATCTGCCGCTATGGAGAGAAATGATTATCTGAAAATGTTAGTGGAGGAGATGCACTCAACCACGATGGCAACGATCGGCGCAGACGGTCATCCACAGACCCGCGTGATCGACATGATGCTGTGGGATGAGAAAGGAGTGTATTTTCTGACCGCAAAAGGAAAAGCTTTTTATGCGCAGCTCATGGAGCAGGGCTACGTGGCGATTTCCGCGACAAAAGATAAAAAAGCAGTCTCTCTCCGCGGCAGAATTCAGAACATCCACAGCGAAAAGCTGGATGAAATTTTCGAAAAAAATCCATACATGCAGAAAATTTATCCAGGCGATACGCGCGCAGCACTTGAGGTGTTCCGGCTGTACGAAGCCGAGGGAGAATACTTTGACATCAGCGATCCGTCGCATATCGTGCGTGACACGATCCTGATCGGCGGCGCAGAGCAGTCGATGGCCGAATACGAAGTGGGAAACGAATGCATTGGCTGCAAGCTCTGCTTTGCAGTCTGTCCGCAGAAATGCATCGACATCACCCGCATCCCGGTCGTGATCGACCAGCACCAGTGCCTGCACTGCGGCCGGTGCGCGGAGACATGCCCGAAAGGAACAATCCGTAAAAGAGGGCAGTAACCCGCTTCTTTTATCTACAGATTTTATGGGAAAAGTGATAAGATAGAGTCTATAGAAACGACGGAAATGAGGAAATAACATGAACCAGAGTGAACGACGAAATTTTCTGATCCAGTCACTGTTGGATGAGAGTCAGGAGTACCACGATTTACAGATCCCGTCCGACAGCACCGGGCAGAGACAGCTTCTGCGGGGGCTGATGAATGTGCGCATGGCGAAAAAGAGCAGTGCGGAATTTTTGAAAATCCAGGATGCGTATCTGCAGGAGGAGACGGCGAAAAAGGGTGTGACGGATATTGAAGAGCTTACGCCGGTGCAGCCGGGGCTGTATCTCTGGCGGGGCGACATCACCGCGCTCCGGTGCGATGCGATTGTGAATGCAGCGAACAGCGGCATGACCGGCTGCTACGTGCCGAATCACCGGTGCATTGACAACTGCATCCATACGTTTGCAGGCGTGCAGCTTCGGCTGTACTGCGAGGAGATGATGGAAGCGCAGGGCCACGCGGAGCCGACAGGGCAGGCGAAAATCACACCGGCGTATAATCTGCCGTGCCGCTATGTGCTCCACACGGTCGGTCCGATTGTCGGAGGACGGCTGACGGAAACGCATTGCCGACAGCTGGCGGACTGCTATTGGTCGTGCCTTTCGCTTGCAGCGGAGAATGAGTTGAAAAGTGTGGCATTCTGCTGTATCTCCACCGGTGAATTTCATTTCCCGAACGAGAAAGCGGCAGAGATTGCCGTTGCGACGGTGAAAGAGTTTTTGGCGCAGAATAAGACGAGCGTGGAGAAGGTGATTTTCAACGTGTTCAAGGACCGCGACCGGGAGATTTACGAGGAACTGCTGGGAGAAAAGTAATCGCGGAAGAATGGGAAACAGAGCAGTCGTTTTTTGATGTTGAAAAGCGGCTGCTTTTTCCATACATGAGTTACAAAAAAGTGCTTACTTGTGAAGCGAGCAGTTTTCATTTAAAATAAAAGCAGAAAATAAAGAAGAGGTGAATTTGCAATGTTTGAAAGTTGGAAAGAAAGAGAATTTGAAAAAAAGATGGAGCGTTTTCGCACCGCACTGCAGGAAAAAAACACGATTTTAATAGGAGCCGGGGCCGGGCTTTCGACATCGGCCGGATTTACCTACAGCGGTGAGCGGTTCCGGAAATATTTTGCGGATTTTGAACAGAAATACGGTTTCCACGATATGTATTCTGGCGGCTTCTACCCTTACGATACGCTGGAAGAATACTGGGCGTACTGGAGCAGATACATTTACATCAACCGTTATCAGGACGCGCCAAAACCGGTTTACCAGAAACTGCTCAGCCTGATGAAAAATAAGAGCTATTTTGTCATCACCACAAATGTAGACCACTGCTTCCAGAAAGCCGGATTTGATAAAAACCGTTTGTTTTACACGCAGGGAGATTACGGCCTGTTTCAGTGCTCCAAGCCGTGCTGCAAGGAAACGTATGACAATGAAGAAATCATTCGAAAGATGCTGCTTGCCCAGGGGTATCAGATCCTGGAAGACGGAAGCCTTGTTCCGCCGGAGAACGGAAACCTGAGTATGCGGATCCCATCCGAACTGGTGCCGTACTGCCCACACTGCGGAAAACCGATGAGCATGAATCTGCGCGCGGATGACACGTTTGTGGAAGATAAAGGCTGGCATGAGGCATCCAGCCGACGCATTGATTTCCTGCTTCGTCACAACAGGGGCCATATCCTGTATCTGGAACTCGGCGTGGGATACAACACGCCGGGAATCATCAAATATCCATTTTTCAGCATGACAGCAGAAGATAAAGATAATCTTTATGTCTGCATCAACACCAGCGATATGCGTGTCCCGGATCTGATCCGTGACAGAGCGGTGTGCATTAAAGGGGATATTGGGGAAGTGCTGGATCGGATCTGAGACGGAAAAACATATAATATTCGAGAAAATTAATCACGTCACTTACGTGACGAGATGATGACATGATTGATGAGATTTATCCTCTTCCAGCAAGAAGACTTCGACCTCTAAGGTGGGAGATGAATTGCGTCCGTTATCCTGGGAGCAAAAATCCTGTGGCACATCGTCGATTTCGGACAGAGTATGCGGACCGCAGCCGAAGTAAACGAACAGCTCCGCAGACGACGCATGGAGACGGTGGAGGAAAGAAGAGAAAAAATGAGAAAACGGCACTGATCTGTAAAAAGATCGGCGCCGTTTTTTGCATAGGATAGGAAGGACTACTGTGCCTTCTGTGCAATCTCTTCATCGGAAATCAGATTGCTGTGATATTCGATTTTGCCCGACAGGACATCATCGTAAAAATTCTGTTTCCAGTCGATATAATCAATGGCTTTCTGCAGTTCTTCCATTGATGCGAGCAGCGCTTCTTTTTTTACCGCGAGAATTTCTTTACGCTCCGGAATGGAGGATGGGCCTTCGAGGCAGTAGGCGAGATATTCTTTCATTTCCGCCAGCGTCATGCCGCAGCGCTTCAGGCAGCCGAGGCTCTGGATCCATTTGATGTCGCGGTCGTCGAAAACGCGGTAATTGTGGCTGTCGCGTTTTACGTTCGGGACGAGGCCTTCTTTGCAGTAAAATTTCAGGGTTTCATACGACATGCCTGTCTGAACGCAGGCTTCTTTCATGGAATACATCATGCATACCTCCCAACAAAGTTGATAACAGAATTAAATCGGTAGTAACTACCGGGTAGGATAACCATAGTATAGAATTCGGACTTTGTCAAGAAATCAGCTCTTCAAATTTTTTCTGTTCCATCGGTTTATAATAATAGAATCCCTGCAGCTCGTCGCATCCTTCGGCGATCAGAAAATCTACCATCTCTTTCGTCTCCACACCCTCGCAGACAATCCATTTGTCCGTGCGCTTTAGGAGATGGAACATCTCCTCCAGCACAATTTTTCCTTTTTCAGAAAGGCCTGCCGAGAGGAAATGTTTGTCAATTTTAACTTCATCAAAAAGAATATCCTTCAGCGAATTCAAAGAAGAATACCCCGATCCGAAATCGTCCATGGAAATGCGGATATTCCGGTCGTGGAAAAAGCGGATCATCTGGTTGACGGCATCAATATTATGAATGTACGTCGTCTCTGTGATCTCAAAAACCAGGTACTTCGAAGGAATCTGATAATAATCGAGCAGTTGTGTAATCCGCTGTGTGAACGTATCGATTTTGCGGAAATGAACCGGCGACACATTCAGCGAGAGCGGCAGCAGCGGAAGTCCTTTTTCCCGGCGGTCAGCGAGCCATTGAAAAGCAGCATTATACACATAATAGTCGAGCGATTCAATCTCCCCGGTCTCCTCGAGAATCGGCAGAAAGCTGTCCGGGAACCAGAGCGAGCCGTCCTCGCGCAGCCATCGTACCAGTACCTCAGCGCTTGCGATTTCCTGCGTTTTTCCGCTGATTTTCGGCTGAAAATAAATCTGAAATTCCTTTTTCGCAAGGGCATTCTGGAAGGAATGAATCGTCTCCGCACGTTTCTGCTCCGTGCTGGCAAGCTCGGCGTTGTATTCAAAGACGCAGGTGGAAGTTTCCTTCGCCCGCCGCCGCGCAATGTTGGCATGAGAGATGACTTCCTCCGCTGGTGTGTCCGTGTCATTCAGATAATAGACGCCAGTGTTCAGCGTCATGTAATTCAGCGGGTACGATTCCAGCACTTCGCGGACCGCCTGCTTGTGATAGGCGGAAATCTTTTCCCGCACCACGGCCGGATCCTGTCCGGTGATATCGATGATGCCGACAAAGATATCGGAGTGATAGCGGTTCACAAAGAGCGTCTGCGGAAAGAGTTCCAGCTTTTTCAGAATGAAATTCAGAATGTTCGTACCCGTCTCATAGCCCCAGTAATCGTTGATCAGATGAAAATTGTCGACATCCGTCATCAGGAAGGCGTACTGCTTTTCTTCGCTTCTGTTATTGAGAAGCGTGAAAATCTTTTCTTTTAAAGAATCCGTGGAAATGCTCTCGGCAAGCATACTGCGGCGTGCGGCCAGCAGCCCGTTTTTCTGGAGCTGCTTTTTATACCGCTTGTCCTGGTACATTTTTTCATCTGCCATCTGCAGCAGATCCATGATCAGATAATAATGATTTTTGCAGCTCAGCTCATAACCAACGGCGTAGCTCAGCGGGCGATCCGCCGCCTGATTGTAGGTGTCGATCATCGTCTGCAGCTGGAGATTCATCTGTTCCAGCTGGTTCCAGGTCGCATGATTCTGGATAATGACAAATTCATCGCCTCCGAACCGCGCCAGAAAACTGTCCTCGGTCAGAATGCGGGTCAGATAGGAGGCGAAGGTCTGGATAAAGACGTCGCCTTCTTCGTGGCCGTACGTGTCGTTGATCATTTTTAAATTGTTCATATCAAACATCATCACGCCGACATCGAGAGTGTCGTCCGCATTCTGAAGCTGGAGGAGCTTTTCTTCCAGCGATTTTTTATCATGCACGCCGGCGACATCAAAGCCGGAACGGCGGATCAGGCTTTTCAGATAATCGGTAAGCGTCAGTGCAGAGGCGCAGCCGAGCAGCGTAAGGATAATCAGAAGCGCAAAGGCGCGGTGATCCAGCCCACGCTTGAAATGCAGAAACAGCGATGTCAGAAAAACGACATAGAATGCGATCTGCAGATAGCACAGTTTGATGATTTTTTTGTTCTTTTCCATAATACTCCATACTTTCTAAATGCGTATGCAAAAAGTGAACCCTGCCATCGGTCAAAGGGCATACACAATAATTTTCTTGGCCAGACTCTTATCCAGCCCGATTTTACTGCCCTTCACCATAACGAGATAATAGCCGTGAAGCTCCGACAAAATCGAAATGCTGGCCCCGGGAACAAACCCAAGCGACTCCAGATAATGGCGCTGTTTTTCCTGACCGCAGATTTTATTGATGACGTAAAACTGATTGAAATCGGTTAAATTTAAAGGCATGCAGTTCCTCCTTTATTACGAGAGCACATCGAGTTAGAATTGCCTAACGGATAGTATAGCATAACATATTTGGAACAAAATAGAAAACTTTTCCATTGAGAAATTTTTTCAAAAATGGTTTACGTGGGGCGGATGCATTTTTGCGTTTCTTATTTTCGGGTCTTGCTATAGAATAAAAATCCTGCTGCTTGCAGTTCTGATCGCGGCGCTCTGCAACTGTATGCTGATGATCGGGATGACCAAAACGAAAGAGAAGAATACCATTCCAAAAGATGCAAGCCTGATCTGCGAAGAAACCGTATCGCCGAACAAGGATTATATTACGGATGAAAAAGACCTGGTAAATTACGCGGTACGGGTCTATCAGGAAAAAAACAACGACATCATCGTCTATGCGGAATCCAATTCGCCGCTGTTCGATGAAGCACAGTACATCGTACCATGCGACCACGCCATCACCGCCGACGATGTCCAGATCAAATGGACCACCCTCATGGGCAGCACGGAAGCAAGCGAGAAAGATGAGATCGGACTGGCACACGTTTCGATTTCAAAAGACGGGGAAGTGTTCAGCGAAAAGACGATCAGCTTTGTGGCGAAAGCGGTGAATGCGGTTACGGATGTGATTGGGTAAACTATGAAAAGAGGCATTTTACATTGCCAAAATCGTAGCCACCAGCTTCTTGCACTGTGTCAGCAGCGAGGAAGGGATCGCATACTCATCAAGTGAATGTGCGCCTGCGCCCTGGATGCCGAGGCTGCAGAGGGCGGGGATTCCGATGCGGGTGACGAAGGAAGTGTCGGAGCAGCCGCTCTGCTGGATGCCCTGCGGGATTGGTTCGCCGAGGAGCTGACAGCTTTCCTGGTAGAGGGAGAGGAGGCGGTCAGCGCCGTCGACCATTTCCATGGCTGGGTAGTAGCCGTTCTGTTCCATCGTGCAGCTTGTGCCCGGAACAGTGACGTGCTCGCAGAGATTTTTTAAGAAAGCGATGGCTTCCTCATACTGCGCATTTGCGGCGTATCGGATACCGATGGAAAACTCACAGGAATCCGGGATAACGTTAGCCCCGGTTCCGCCCAAAATGCGGCCGCAGTTGAAGGACAGATAGCCGAAAACTGAGCGGCTTTCAATCTCCGTAATCATGCGCGCCGCCTGCAGAATTGCACTCGCACCTTTCTGCGGCTCCTTTCCGGCATGAGCAGCTTTTCCTTTTACTTTGACGCGGATGATTGCGCCGCCGTTTCGTCTCGTGGTCACTTCTCCGTTGGTATAACCCGATTCCAGATTAAAAGCCGCCTCACAGCCGCTGGCATACTGCTCGACAAGTTTTCCGGCCTCGCCGTGGGAAAACGCATGGGCGACTTCTTCATCACCGGTGAGCACCAGTTTGATCTGGCGGTCTTCATATCCGACCGCATTCAGCGCGCGGAGCGCAAACAGCGCAATGACATCGCCGCCCTTCATATCATAAATACCAGGTCCGTACACACGGTTATCTTTTACAAGAAACGGTTCCGGCCCAAATTTTCCAACCGCGTGAACCGTATCCATATGTCCGAGCAGAAGAATCGGTTTCTTCTCCTGCGCCCGTGTCCACGCCGCAAACGTCGGACCGGCCTTCTCAAAATGATGAATCTCCCGCTCCATACCAAGCGCATCACAGTACGTATCAAGATGCGCCGCAATCCGCTCATTTGCCTCGCGGTCAGCCGAAGGCGTTTCAATGGAGACAAGATTTTTCAGCAGCTCCATCATACTGTGTTCATTTTTCTCAAGATAGGCAAATGCTTGTTCTCTTCTTTTATCCATAACCATTCTCCATTTCTTATCTTTTATAAAGTGATTTTCATAATCCGTGCCGGCCGTCCCCTGCCGCCGCTGATTTTGCCGATCGTGGTCACGCAGTTTTCCTGTTCCAGCCGCAGAATCAGCCGGTTTGCGCTCCGTTCCGTGATCCCCATCTCTGCGGCGAGCTGGGCAGAAGTGATTTCCTGGTCATGCGACTGCAGAATCTCTTTCAGCTTTTCATACGTACTGCTGCTGATGTGAAGCCGGTGCAGAAGGTACGCTGTGTGATCTGTTGGATCATCCATTTTAATTTTGGTAAATTGATGCTCATCCTCCGCAATATAGTTCGCGCCGGAACGGTCCGCGATCGAGTGGTTGAGTGCCATTGCTGCACGGGATTTCGCCTCCATGGGGGAGTCTCCGTAGCCGATACCGATCCACAGCCGGTTGTGCGGAGTCTGCTGTCCGTGAAACAGAATTTTCTGATATTCCCCGTTCTGTATAAATTCCCGCATCAGAACCGGACGAGACGACATGATATAAAAAATAGAAGCACCCTCAGAAAATGCAGCGGCACCCATGCGGTGGGCGGCAGAGTAGATCAGTTCGCGCATCTCATTCTGATAATGAATTTTCTCCCATTCGCGGAGCGTAAGATCCGTCTCCTGGTCAAAGGAGTAATCAAAATAGATCTGCACAGAAGCGCTCTGTCCGCGATTGTTCCGCGCCGTGTTTTCCAGAAACTGAAGATGATAAACCTGCTCCAGAATTACATCCTCGGAGACAGAGATGCGGATGCAGGGAATCCCTTCTGCAGCCAGCATTTCATATGTTTTTTCCATGTTAGTAAAACAGACTTTTGCCCCATTGTGATAATAATTGTAGCGGTGAAAATCTGTGAGCGCATCCTGAAAATCACCCTGATCGGGAGAAGAGCCGTGTGCCACGAGGACGCGGCCATTGGAAATGCCGATTTCTTCCAGTGTTTCCTGCACAAGCTGTTCCTCATACATATCGATGCTGATGATATCCGGTACGCAGGAATAACGGACAGCAGATTCCGCGAGCGCTTTTAAGATGGAAGCCTGATTGTGCGGAAGAAAAGTCCAGGGAACGGTGGGTTCCAGACGCTTTAAAGCATAGTGATAGTTTGTCGGTCCGGTGAAGATAATGCCGGATACGTTTTCTTTCTGAAACTGGGCAGCCGCTTCCAGACCGTACCGGTAGTCGTTGGAACGACGGTAGACCACTTCAAGGTCCGGCATGCGCTTCTCCAGCGTTTTCTGAATCCTGTCGCAGATATGGTCAGAACCTGTTACGCCGATTTTCATATATAAAATTCCTTTCCGAGAATTAAAGACATAAAAATGAATTATGGCATAATTTTACACCTATTAAGGACGAAAGGCAAATGGTAAGATGTAGAAGAATTGTTTTTGAAAATTTTTTTCAAGAATGGAGAGTGGAAAAGAAATGAAAAATCAACGTATGTTGGATGAACTGACCGAGCTGATGCGGATTGATGTGTCGAGCGGGCAGGAGACGGAAATTGCGGAATGTCTGGTGAAGAAGCTGAAGCAGATGGGATTTTCGATTACGCGGGATGAGGCCGGGGATACGTTTGGCGGCGTGTGCGGCAATGTTCTGGCGGTACGGGAAGGAGAGCGGGACGGTGTTGTCTGTTTCTGTTCTCATATGGACCGTGTGCCGGGCGGCATTGGAATCAAACCGGTGGAGGAGGATGGAATCCTTCGTTCTTCCGGCGACACGATTCTGGCGGCGGATGATCTGTCCGGTGTGGCAGCCATTTTAGAGGGTGTGCGGCAGGCCATCGAATCCGGTAAAGCACTTCCGAAACTGGAGATCCTCTTTACGGTCGGTGAGGAAGCCGGTCTGTACGGTGCGAAAGCGTTTGATGTAAGCCTTCTGACATCAAAAACGATGTATGTGCTCGACTCCCCGGGACGCATCGGCCGAATTGTAAATGGGGCGCCGGGACGTGCCCTTCTGGAAGCACAGGTTTTCGGCAAGGCAGCCCATGCGGGAAATGAGCCGGAGAAAGGCATTGATGCGGCAAAAATTATGGCGGAAATGCTCGCAACGATGGAGACGGGAAGACTGGATGAAAATACAACGTCGAACTTTTCTCACCTCTGGTCCAAAACATGCAAGGCAATGAACGTTGTCTGCGACCACGCAATCCTGCGCGGAGAGATGCGGAGCCGGTCGGGAGAAAAACTCGACCGCTATGAAGCGTATTTCCAGTCGCATTGCCGTGAAATCGCAGAGAAGCGCGGCGCGCGTGTGGAATTTAAAAGAGAAAACACTTTCCTGCCGTTCTTCATCCCGGAGGACTCCGAGATGATTCAGATTGTGACGGAATCCATGAAAGAAATGGGAATCGAGCCGCAGATCAACGGCGGGGGCGGCGGTATGGACGGCAATATTTTCAATCAGAAGGGAATCACCTGTGTCGGTATCGCAACGGGATATTTCAAGAATCATTCGATCGAAGAATATCTGCATCTCGATGACTTCTGCAAGGCCGGAGAGCTGGTGGCGCGGATAATTGGAAAGAGTGCATAAATATGCAAAATATAAAATAAAATCGGATAAAACTTGCAAAATAAAAGGAAATTATGTATAATTTCAAATTAAAAAGAGCAAGGGAGAAAAAGAAATGGCTGAGATTTTAACAAACAACGCAATGTTCGCCAGCTTCATGATTGTTCTGATCGTGTTTGCACTTGGCGACATTGTCGGTAAAATTACAAAAGGAAAGCTGTCCGGAATGATGGTCGTCATGCTCCTGTTCCTGGTAGGCTTTCTGACGAAACTGTTCCCGGCGGACATCATCGACCAGGGAGGCCTTACGGCGTTATCAAAACTGGCAATTGCGATGGTATTGTTCAACATGGGAACAACTCTGAACGTAAAACAGCTGATCGAGGAGTGGAGAACCGTATTAATGGCGGCGCTCTGTATGCTGGCTTCCTGCGTTGTGATGCTTCTGGTATCCCCGATCATCGGATTTGATACTGTGCTCGTCGGCATGCCGGTTATCAACGGTGCTGCAATGGCAACTTCGCTGATGGCAAGCGCCGCAGCAGAAAAAGGACTGGCAACAGCGGCAGCGCTCTGTGCGGTCATCTATTCCGTACAGAAATTTGTCGGTGCGCCGATCGCATCTGCCATGGGTATCCGCTATGGAAAGAAACTGCTGAAAGCATACCGCGAGAATCCGGCGCAGTTTAAAAAGCAGGAGACCGGAAACGGTGCTTCCGCAAAAGTTTCCTTTGCAGATAAACACAAAGAATGGTATTCCGCCAACGTCATGATGGCACTCGTTGCCGCCGGTTCCTGGGTTGCCCACATCCTTGGAGATCTGACCCCGATCAACTACAGCATTTGGGCGCTGCTTCTCGGTGTTGCCTGTGCCGCTTCCGGACTCGTTCCGACGAAACCGCTGCAGAAATCGAACTCCTACGGCCTCATGATGGTTGCTGTCTTTGGCTCCATCATCCCGTCTCTGGCGAAGGTTTCCTTAAGTGATCTCGGCACGATGGCATTCCAGACGATCGTTCTGTTCGTGGCAGCCCTGATCGGTGTTGCGCTGGTTGGATGGGTTCTCCCGACCTGGAAACTTGTCGGCGACAAGGATCTGGCTGTCGGCATCGGTGTCGAGCAGTTCCTCGGATTCCCGAGCAACGTGGTCATCTGCCGAGAGGTCGGCGATGCAGTCGGAGAGACGCCGGAGGAGAAAGCGTTTATCGAAGATACCTTAAACGTGCCGTATGTCGTGGGAGGAATTACGGTTATTACGGTTCTGTCCACAATGCTGGCTGGATTTGTTATCAATATGCTGTAAAATTTTAAAATCATAGGAAAAGAAACATGACCTTGATGCAGAGGAAGAGTCCTCTGGTCAGGGTCATGTTTTGTGTTGGCATGCGGAGCAGTTCCCTCTGCATGAGACGATTAACTTTACAAGAAAAAAAATATCCCCCCACCCGGCTTGTGAGAGCCTGAAATATCAAATATAATGAACGAACAGTACATGGATCAGGCGCGCAGATCATGGGAGTACAAAGCAAAAAAGCGGTCAGTCCGGGTAAAAACGGTCTGAAAATGGGAGGAAAAGGATGAAAAAGAAAATATTATCTTTGATGCTGATGGTGTCTCTTGCGGCATCCCTTGCGGCATGCGGTCAGGACAGCGGGAAAAACAGCAACAGTACAGATTTGTCGAAAACAGAGACGGAAGCTTCTTCCGGCCAGACAGGGGAGGAAGAAACGACCCTGGTTTACGGTTCTGCTGATTATACCAGAATCAATCCGGCGATGGATGAGCACGGCGAAATTAATCTGCTGCTGTTCAACGGACTGACCGCACACGATGCGGATGACAACATTGTTCCGGGTCTGGCAGAAAAATGGGAGTACGATGCAGAAACCTGCACCTACACCTTTCATATCCGGGACGGCATCCAGTGGCATGATGGAGAAAAATTTACGGCGGATGATGTGAAATTCACCATCGAAGCGATCATGGATCCGGAAAACGGATCTGAAAATGCACCAAATTATGAGGATGTAGAAGAGATTACAGTTATAGATGACAGCACCGTTTCCTTCCGCCTTTCCGAGCCGAACGTGGCTTTCCTGGAATACATGACGATGGCCATCCTGCCGAAGCACCTGCTGGAAGGTGAAAATATGCAGGAATCGGATTTCTTCCGTGCACCGGTTGGAACCGGCCCGTATAAACTGGAGAGCTGGGACGAAGGCCAGTCGATTGTTCTGGTAAAGAATGAGAATTATTACCTTGGGGCACCAAAGATTGACAAGGTCATATTCAAAATTGTACCAGATGATAATGCACAGGCGATGCAGCTGGAATCCGGCGAACTGGATCTGGCGCTGCTCGATCCGAAAAATGCGCAGAATTTCAAAGAAAAAGATGGTTTTACCTGTTACGACATGACAACGGCAGACTACCGCGGAATCTTGTTTAACTTTGCGAATGATTACTGGACGAAAAACAGGGACATCATTCCGGCCGTCTGTTATTCGATTGACCGCCAGGCTATTATCGATTCTGTGCTTCTTGGAGAGGGAATGGCGGCATACAGCCCGCTGCAGCGGAACATTTACAATAACGAAAACGTAGAACATTACGATTACAATCCGGAAAAAGCACAGGAAATTCTGGAAGTAGCCGGATGCACCAGAAACAGCGATGGTTTCTATGAGCGGGACGGCGAAGAAATCGGTTTTGTCATCAGCGTGATGTCCGGTGAGCAGGACCGCATTGATATTGCCCAGGCAGCAGCACAGCAGCTCCGGGAAACCGGAATCAACTGTACCGTAGAAATTCCGGCACAGATGGACTGGGGCGGACAGATGGCCTGCCTGATCGGCTGGGGAAGCCCGTTCGATGCGGACGATCATACATATAAGGTTTTCGGCACGGACAAAGGGGCGAATTATTCGAGCTATTCCAATGAAAAAGTAGATGAGTATCTGTCCCTTGCCCGACAGAGTGATGATCCGGAAGTGCGGAAAGAATATTACGGAAAATTCCAGGAAGAACTGGCAGAAGATCCGGCCTATGCATTCATCTGCTATATTGATGCAAATTATGTGGCAGATTCCGAAATTCAGGGCATTTCCAAAGATACGGTACTGGGGCACCACGGCGTTGGTATTTTCTGGAATATTCAGGACTGGACAATCGAAGAATAAAAATAAAAAGCAGACGAAGGAGGTATGGTTACCTCCTTTCAGACTGTAGACAAACTTGGTGTTGGGGATTATGCCCAGCACCATTTTTCTTTTAAAACTTCTTTTCTTTTTATTTTCTTCAAAATCAACAAAAATCTGGCTGTGTTCCAACCTCGTTTTTCCAGGATCTTTGCCAGTTTTTTCAAATTCATGCATGCAAAGGTAAGCCCGGCTTTCATTTCCATCCGTGCTTTTCCTACATACTGTGTATATCGAAATCCATGCTGTTCTTTCGCTGTAGCGAAGATCCGCTCTATGGTTTCTTTTCTTAACTGGTAGATCTGTCTGTTTCCGATCGTGTGCCGAATGTCTTCTACCACTTCCATATATTCTTCCCATACATGACGTGTGATCAGTTTTATATGATCCTTACTTTCTGTGCATTTTGAAAGACATTGGCATTCAGCACAATGTTCACCGCAGCTTTTATACTCTTTATATCCACTTCTGTTTGTTGTACTGTATGTCAATATATGTGCTCCCGGACATATATAACAATCATAGTATTCATCATATGCGAATTCGTGTTTTCCGAAAAAGCCTTCTTTGGTCTTGGGACGGGTATACGGAAAAAGTGGTTGAATTCCATCTTCCAACAGCCGATGAGCGATTGCCGGAGTTTTATATCCTGCATCTGCAACTACCATCTGCGGATTCAGTTTAGATATCTTATCGTATAATGCTTTAAAAGTACGACTGTCATGCTCATTACCAGGATGTACTGTATATCCAAGGATCCAGCCATGTTTATCACAAGCAGTTTCTACTGCATATGCAAAAACGTGTTTATGTTCACCCTTTCGAAACCATCCACTTTCCGGATCGCTGATGCTGCATTTTTGTGTTTTCACATCTTCAGGAAGTTCTTCAGATATAGAATCCTTATCATTTCCGGTTCCACCGGATGCAGGTGGCTGGTTATCATCTTTTTTCTTTAATGGCTTTTTTCCATGTGCCAGACGATCTTTTTCAATCTCTTTATTTAATTCCTCTTCATACCAGAGAGCCTGTTCGTGTGCAACCCGCTTACGCATTTTTTTACTGTTTGCACAGGCTTTTACATGTGTTGCATCCACGAAGATCTGTTCTGTATTTACAAGCTTATATTTCATACAATCTTCCAGAATCTTTGAAAAGATCTGCTCAAAAAGGTCTGTATCTTTGAAACGGCGGGTATAATTCTTTCCAAATGTAGAGAAATGAGGTACTGGATCTAACATGTCTAGTCCGAGAAACCAGCGGTATGCAACGTTTACCTCAATCTCTTTCATGGTCTGACGCATGCTTTTTATCCCATAGAGATACTGAATGAATGGTATCTTTATCAGCATGACGGGATCCATACTGGGACGACCGTTATCCGGACAGTATTTTTCTTCAACCAGATCATAAATAAAGTTCCAATTGATTGCTTTATCAATCAATCGCAGCATATGGTTTTGAGGTACCATGTCATCCATGGAAAACATCATCATTTGTTCTCTTTTTTTATCTGCATTTTTCGTCATCATAAAAAACACCGCCCTTCTGATATTTATTATATCAGAAAAGCGGCTCCAACAATAGCAAAACCCTGCAAAAGCAGGGCTTTGTCTACAGTCTGGCTCCAGCCAGAAATGGCTGGAGTTTTTCTTTTTTACAAAATTTCATTGATTATTCTTTGTAAAAACAATAAAATTAAAAATAAAAAGCGAAAGTTAATAAGTATGTTTTATAGTATACTGTTGCTTTTTACGGAAAGGCAGTTTATGAAAATGCATCTTTTATATATTTGGAATGATGGTGATGACATGGTCGAACACAATACCGGATATCAATTAAATAGTAAATATATTGTAAAATACGATAATACATCACCTGATAAAATAGAAATTCAAGAAAATCCTTTATATATTTCTGAATTCTGGGGAGATAATATTTTGGATATTATGGCTGTAGTCGGTGAAAACGGATCTGGAAAAACACAATTGATGAATTATATTATAAAAATTTTATCATATATAGAAAATCCTCCTTCCAATATAGAAGATGATTTTTTTATAATACTTAGTGATACGTCAGACTGTTATATTTGCTATGCAACACATAAATATGCTGAGCTTTTGAAAGCATCTGCAAATAAAAATTTTGAAATTATTGATTTATCAAATAAAAATACATTTAAAAAATTAACAAACTATAACATAGGCTATTTTACTAATGCACTTTCACTCAGGGATTATCAATTTATTAAGGATGGAAATGTTTATGATGCCTCAGCCGGTGCATTAATAAGACAAAATTTCCAATTTAAAAAAGATATGAAGTATATTTCAGGAGGAAGTGAATTAAGAAATTATTTTTTAAGTGAGGATGAAAAAATATTAAACTTCCGATTTTCTGAGGGATATAAAAAATGTGTAGAAGCTGGGGGACCTGATTTAAATTATGTTCATATTACAGTAATTAGTTATAAGCAGAATGAGTCGGCACTTATAGAATTATTCCCAAAGGAATCATCCCTAAAAGAACCATCTCTAAAAGAATCTTTGCTTAAAATGACAAATGCAATCCAAAAAGAATATGCAGCTACTTGTTCATTTGTTGTCAATGTTATATTAAATATAATGCTCAATATAATACGAAGTTTATGCGTAGAACAAACATCAGGAGAAAATAAAGAAAAAGAACGTTCTGGTGTTTCAAGAGTACTATGTGAAGTTAGACAAAACTTAAATACTAAAAAAGATATTTTCGACGTGGGTCATTATTTCTTAAAAATGTTAAAAGAAAAAATTAATTTTAACAATAATTACCCCGTCCAAATTGAAGACGCTGTTAAATTTATTGAATGGATAAAAACCAAACACAACTCCGAGCAAATGAAAAACACTGCTTGGAACTCATTATATTGCAAATTAGACGAAGCTAATAAAAACTTTATTAATGAGTTTTTTATTTTATATAAGGCAACTTCTTTTCCGTTTTTGTATTTAGAATTTTCTTTTAATATTAGTTCAGGAGAGTTTTATTTTCTTAATTTATACACAAATTTGTATGGAGATGAGCATCAACAATTATTAAAAATTAACGATAATTATTCACAAAAAAATATTTTACTTATTTTTGATGAGGCAGATATGCTTTTACATCCTCGATGGCAGCAACAATATGTTAAAAACCTAACAAATTTTATTACAAGCATTGCTGATAAAAGGGTTTCCATTCACATTTTGATAGCGACACATTCTCCAATATTATTATCTGATTTTCCAAGAGAAAATGTTCTTTATTTAAGAAACAAAAAAGTAATCAATAAATCTAATAAAACTTTTGGCTGTAATATTCATAAAATGTTTTTAGATTCTTTCTTTTTGGATGAAAATGGTATGATAGGTGAATTTGCATATAATAAAATAAATTTTTTAGCAAATAAAATTTCAGATCCGAATGTAGAACCAGATAAAAATGATTTAAAAATTATTGAATATATTGGAGACAACATTATAAAGAATCAATTATTGCGCATTCTCAAAAGACCAAAACCTTTTATAGAAAATATATTTGATACATCCGAGAACAACGACATTGAAAAAGCTATTACTTTACTAAAGAAAAAGCAGGCACAGACAGCTACTATAATAGAAGAATTGGAAAACTTAAAAAAATATGATAAAAATAACACTGACTAAAGAAAAAAGAGAATTTATAGAAGAAAAATACTGGGAACTTGTAAATCAAGGACATCCCAGTATTAAAAAATCATTCATGGATGGATTTGAAGAGCTAAAAAAATTGTGCCCTGAATTAGCAAAACTTTTATATGATGAACAGGGTAGGTTTCAGATGGAATCATTTAAAAAGTATATTCTAGCAGATAGAGCACAAATGTTATCTTATATAAATACTTTTAAAATAGAATCAGGAGAAAACAAGGCATTACTTAATAATTTTTTTAAATATTCTTTAATAACTCGCAATAGTTCCCAGAACTCTATATATTCAATATTAGAAATCATGGATGTTCAAACCTGTCCTTACTGTAATAGACAATATACTTCAACTTTAAAACGGAATAAAGTACGTCCTACATTAGACCATTATTTCCCGAAATCGAAATATCCTTTTTTAGCATTATCTATATGGAATTTGGTTCCCTGCTGTAGCATATGTAATTTAGCCAAGTCAGATCACGATACTAGAATTAGACCTATCTTATATCCATATGAGCAAGGTGTAGGAGATAGTACAATATTTCATATACATTTAAAAGATAATGGTAGTTTTGTTAAATTGATCTATGGATTAGAAAAATCTTTTAATGTTTCTATTGAAACTTCGGAAAAATTTCAGCAGCCACTTAGCACACAGATAAAGATATTACACTTACAAGATTTGTATAATGAACATAAAGCATATATCCTGAAAATATTAAAAAATTCATACATAAATTCCGAAGAACATATAGACTCTCTTTACAAAGGTTATCCTCAATTATTTGATTCCATAGATGATGTTAAAAATTTAGTTTATATGAATGACATGCGAGAAGAAAATTTAATTCAGAATCCATTATCGAAATTGACAAAAGATATACTTGAAGATCTTGATATACAATTTTACACAAGTACCGAAGGGGTCTGACCGCAATGTGGTCAACTTAAGCCCAGAATGCTGAAAATTCAACGATTCTGGGCTTATATTCTGGATTTTTTTATATAAATAACATAACATCCGAAGACGAAAAGAAAGTCTTTATCTCTTATAATCTGTTTTACTACAGGTTGGCAGTCCTTTTGTATCCCAGGACATCCCGGCCTGTTTTATCCAGGTATTTGTCCCGAGAAGAAAGCCGTTTGACTGAGCATCCAGGATGTACCATTTACCACCAACCTTTACCTGATTCCACTGGTGGCTTGGGTTACTGGCTTTGGCATTTGCATGAATGTAACGGCAGTCTACCCCGCTCGCATCACAGAGTGCTTTCATGGCTCTTGCATATCCGGAACACTGTGCCTCTCCATATACCAGTGCACCCCAGGCTGTATTTGCATAATTATACTGCCATCCCCTGTATGCATATCTACAATTGCTACGGAGATAATTAAAAGCAGTCAGGACTTTATCATAATCTGACATTCCTTTCCGGATATAATTCAGTTTAAAGCTCTGTACAACACTTCTTACCTGCGCCAGATGGGCAGTATCCAGATATGGACCATACACACTGCCATAACTATAATCACCTTTTACAGTAGGAGATTTTAAGGTTATCTTTCTGGCTACGCTCTTATCACTATATATGTTTTTCCCATTTACATTCTCTGTTCCGCGAAGCTTCTGCAGATGAGGCATTGCAAAAATCGTATATCCGGTTATTTCGTGCACTGTTTAAAGGGGTACAGATATCTCAGTTCCTGGCAGGTTCTTATATGACAGGAAGCCTGCCAATAAAAAAATATGGAACACCGTCTGCATTGACAGACTTTCGTGAATTTTCAATGCTGGAACCGGGGCTTCTGGCAGAATATGTTGGCTTTACGGAAAAAGAAGTCAGGGATTTATGCCAGACAAATTATATGGATTTTGATGGATTAAAAACAGCATTTCAGATGCTCTGGTAACTCAGTTGCCGAGTAGTTCACTATGATGCATATATAAGTCTTTCAAATGATAAATCTCATATATTTTTGTAACCGCATTGGTAAGAGATGTTTCGTGCAGCGGATAATACTGCTTATATAATTTTTCCGGTTTTACAATGTCAATTATTTCAGAAGACCAGAGCCGGTACTTCCATTGCAGAGTAATATAGCAGTCAGACATCCATTCCAGAATAAATTCATCATAAGTATTACTTATTTCTGCATTTAAATCTACAGTAATTCCCATATTTCCCATAATCTGTTTCGGAGTTTTACATAAATACAGGGGATTCCCCATATCCATATATCTACGATAATCACTTTTCATATATTTATAGATTATACCAAAACAGTCAGAACAGTTTCGAGCTATCAATTTAAATAAATATCTTCCAGATAGTTTTGCACTGTTCAGGTAACCTGAATCATACGCCGGATTATTCATAAAAATCGCCCTCCTGATGATAGAGTAAAAATTTCCCCATAGCAGTTCTCACCGTAATTCCCGGAACTTCGAATCCTTCCAGCAAAATTGCACGGTTTCTTGCAGAAAGAAATTGATTTACTTCTCTGCGAGCGTGAAAATCAGCTGTTACATCTGATTCGTCTTTGTATACCTGCCATGCATCCTTCCATTCAATTTGTTTAAATGCTTTTTGTGATTTCAAAAATATCTGATTACCAAGAGAACCTTTATAGAAAAGTTTCTTTATTTCTTCAATATTGATCTGATTTAGCAAAAAAGCTTCTATGACCTGTGTATAACTGTCATCTGCGCGATAGCCTTTGATAATATCAAAATCTGCTGTAGAAATACGGTACATTTCTACAATCCGCGAACCTGTGATTTCAGCACTCTCCAGGCTTGTTCCCCTGTTGGCAATGACCTCTGCGATCCAGGCTA